>JAGODA010000131.1 GCA_017998475.1 Spirochaetota bacterium
ATGGAGTACGGGCCCCCGGCGGTGTCGACGTGTCGGCGCCCGGCTCCATCCGGAAAGACCTGTCGGAATTCGCCGCCGCCGCGGTCCAGGACCCTCCGCTCCGGGCGGGCCAATTCAACGAAACCGATATTGCCGGGCTTTTCGACGAGTCGGATGATAAATACGCGCTCATATCGGACCTCCACCGGAAAGGATGTCCCGTGGAGCTTATTTCCCGCTGCTCGGGCATCCCGGCGGGGGAAATACGGCTGGTGCTCAACCTGCACGCAAAGCAATAACCGGAGATCCGCCTCCGGGGCACTATTTCCCGCCGGTGATCTCTTTGCCGGCTTTTATCGTTGACGCTCTCTTTACTGATAGTAGAAGGGGATGCCATGATCGACTTCGGAAACATCAAGCGCCTGAACGAAGACGAGTTCCACCGCTTCGCCAAACTGATCTACGCCGAGAGCGGCATCTTTCTTAAAGATACGAAAATCACCCTTCTGTCAAACCGCCTGAGGAAACGCCTCCAGGCGCTCAACCTGGACACCTTTTCGGAATATTACGATTACATTCAGCGGCTGCCCGACAAGGCAAAGGAGCTCGAACAGCTGATCGATGTGGTCTCCACCAACGAGACCTATTTCTTCCGGAACGAACGGCAGTTCGACGCGCTCGTGCAGCACTGCCTTCCGGATATAGCGAAAAGAAAGGCGAACAAAAAGCTCAGGATATGGAGCGCGGGCTGCTCGACCGGAGAGGAGCCCTACACGATAGCCATCTGTGTCCTCGAAAGCGCCCACCTTTTCCCGGGATGGGAGATCGAGATAATCGCGACCGACATCGCGCCGTCGGTTCTGGACTTCGCGCGCAAGGGTGAGTATTCGGGCAGGAGGATCGAGAAGGTCGCCCCTGCCGTTCTCGAAAAATATTTCGTACAGGACCGCCAGTATCCGGAGCTGTTCACCATAAAGGAGCGTGCCAGGAAACTTGTCACTTTCCATTACCTCAACCTGTTCAAGAGTCCTTATCCGAAGGACCTGGACATCATATTCTGTCGTAACGTGATGATATATTTCGATCGCGAGTACCAGCGCCGGCTGGTCGCGGGATTCGCGAGTTCGATTCTGAAGAGCGGTTATCTGTTCATCGGGCATTCGGAGACCCTCCATTCCATCTCCGAGGATTTCGTCTATGTGAAGCTGCTGGATTCTCCGGTCTATGTCCCAAAGGAGCGTGCAAATGAATTTTAAACTCGTCAATGTCGGCATCGCCGATATAGGTCTGGCCGCGAGCCCCGATATACTGAGGACGATCCTGGGCTCATGCGTGGGTATATGCCTGTACGATCCGGGCGCGTCGATCGCGGGCCTCTCTCACATCATGCTGCCGTCCAAGAGCGATCGCAACTCCAACGACAGGAAATACGCGGATTCGGCGCTGCCGCTCCTGGTGGAGGAGATGTCGAAAAAGGGGGCGCTGAAGGCGCGTATGGTCGCCAAGATAGTTGGCGGCTCGACCATGTTCAAAATGGCGGAAAACAGCATGATGGGCGAGATAGGCAGAAATAACGTGAAAAAGGTGCGTGAGGTTCTCGAGGATCTGGGCATACGAATAATCGCGGAGGACGTGGGAGGCGATTACGGACGGACCATCGATTTCTACGCGGAGGACGGCCGCCTGAAGGTCAAATCGCTCGGCAGGCCCGAGAAGATGCTGTGAGGGCACGATGGAAAGCATGACCGGATACGCGGTGGTGGAAAAATCCACCGAACAGTTCTCCTTCTCGGTCGAGATAAAATCGGTCAATTCAAAATACGTGGAGACGTACATCAATCTTCCGCGCATGATGAAGGACGATGAATACGAGATCGAATTGCTGCTTAAAAAACGCTACTCCAGGGGCAAGGTCGAACTATCCATCGACATCCACGACTGGCTGGAGTCGCGGCCGGTGACGATCAATAGAGAGCTTCTCCGAAAATATTACCGGGAAGTCGCCGCCGTTGTCACGGAACTCGCCGCAAAGGAACGCTTTTCCATCGACGCTCTCCTTTCGCTGGAAGGAGTCGTCCAGAAGGAGCGCTCGACGCTTTCCGAGAAATCACGCGCCGACATCTTCGCGGGAATCGAACAGGCGATGGACAGGCACATCCGGATGCGCCTGCGCGAAGGAGCGGCCACCAGAAAGGACCTGCTTAAATCTCTGTCGACGCTATCGCGCTCCCTCTCGAGGATCGAGAAGCTGTCCCGGAATGTCTCGCGTGCCATGTACGAAAAGCTCCGCGCGAGCCTGGAGCGACTCATGGAGGCCCGTCCGGAGGACACGCGCCTTTACACGGAGGTGGCGATCCTGGCGGACAAGCAGGACATTAACGAGGAAGTGCAGCGCCTGCGCGATCATATCGACAAATTCAAGCAGCTCGCGGATTCCGACGGGCAAACGGGGAAGCAGCTCGATTTTCTGGCCCAGGAGATGTTCCGGGAGATCAACACGATCTCGTCGAAATCGGCAAGTTCCGAAATTGCCCACCTTGTTGTGGAGATTAAAAATTCTATAGATAAAATACGAGAGCAGTGCAGGAACATAGCATGAAAACGAATCTTATAAATATCGGGTTCGGAAACGCCGTTGTCGCCGAACGGGTGATAGCGGTCATTACGCCGCAGTCCGCCTCCGGGAAGAGGATCCGGGAGGAGGCCAGGGAGAACAGCCTTCTCATCGACGCGACTCACGGCAGGAAGACGAGGGCGATCATAGTGATGGACTCAAACCATGTGGTGCTGTCGGCAATGCAGCCCGAGACGCTCGCCGGAAGACTGACCAGCAATGCCGAGTGAGAGGTTTTCCATAGTGGTTTCGGCGCCGTCGGGCGCCGGCAAGACCACAATCATTAAAAGCCTTGTTTCGAAGGACGACCGCTTCGAGTTTTCGGTCTCCACGACCACCCGCCCTCCCCGGCGGAACGAGGAATCGGCCAGAAGCTATTATTTCGTGGGGCTCGAGGAGTTTCACGAGATGGTTCGCAGGGGGGAATTCATCGAGTGGGCCGAAGTGCACCGCAACTACTACGGGACCACGAAAAAAGAGGTTGACAGGATTAAATCGACCGGAAAAATCCCCATATTCGACGTCGATGTGCAGGGCGCCCGTCAGCTGAAAGGCAGAATCGACGACGCCGTCTTTATCTTCATCGCGCCACCTTCCGTGGAATCGCTGCGGGAACGGCTGGTGAAACGAGATACCGAATCCACCGAGCAGATCGAGTTGCGTCTGGCGAATGCCATAAAAGAGTTGCAGGATTACGTATTGTACGATTACGTAATAATCAACGATTCGGTGGAGTCCTCGGTCGAGAGCATGAGGAGTATCGTCGGCGCCGAGGCGTGCAGAATGCACAGAGTGCAATCGAGACTTTTACGATCCGGAGGGACGGAGAGTGATAATACCGCTTAACGAATTGATCGCCCTGAACGAAAACCGTTATATCTTCACCAGGGCCGCGATGAAGTATGTGGACAGAATAGGAAACATCGAGGGGTATCCCGAAAAGGATCACAACTGGAAGGTGGTCCCCAATATTCTTCGCATGATTTTCGACGGCAAACTTAAATTCGAGGTCAAAGAAGGACGGGAAATAGACGAATAACGCCGCGCATATCCCCCGTTTCAAGGTAGATTCCACGGCCATTTTATAAGCGAGGTTTCCGCCCATTAAAGCTGCTGTTATTGTGGGGCCCACGGCCTCCGGTAAGACGGACCTGGCGGTGGGCCTTGCCGGTGATATCTTTGAAATCGTTTCCGCCGATTCGGTGCAGGTATACCGCCGTCTCGATATAGGCAGCGGGAAGCCAACGCCGGCGCAACGGGCAGCCGTGCGCCATCACCTCATCGATATCGTCGATCCCGACCGTCAGTTCACGGCTGGAGACTTCTGCGGGGAGGCCTTCCGGGCCGTGGAGGAGGTCATGAGACGGGGGAAGCTTCCCCTCTTCGTCGGAGGGACGGGGCTGTACATCGATTCCCTGTTCGGGGGGCTTTCGGGTATCCCACGGGTCGACCCGGCGCTCAGCCGGGAGGTCCGGGACGAGCTTGACAGGAAAGGATCGGCGGAGATGTTCGAACAGCTGGCGCGGGTCGATCCGGCGTTCGCGGCGCGCATTCATCCGAACGACCGCCAGCGTATAGCGCGCGGCCTCGAGGTGTTCCGGGGAACGGGGAGGCCGTTGAGCGGTTTTTTCGGTGAAAGAGCCGGCGCGGCATCGGAGGAGACGGTCTTTATCGGGCTTAATCCGCCGAAGGCGGTGCTTCACGAACGCATCGAACGCAGATTGGATGTGATGATGGCGAACGGCTTTCTCGAGGAAGTTCGTTCGCTTCGGAGGAGCGGATACGGTCCGGCTCTGGGCTCGATGAAGTCGATCGGTTATCGCGAGCTCAACCTGTATCTGGACGGGATGGTATCGCTCGACGAGGCGGTCCATACCGCAAAACTCGAGACGAAACGCTACGCCAAGCGGCAGTTGACGTGGTTCAGACGGAATGGAAGGATAACCTGGTATGAGGATTTTCAGGTTGAAAAGATAGAGAAACTGCTGTATACTTTGACGATGCGCTGACCGCGCAGATCCGGGCGGGAAGCGCGTGCATAATTCGCCGATCGGGCAATAAAAAGAAGGAAGGTGCAATGGGAAATCAGGCTAAAAATCTTCAAGACAGTTTTTTGAATGTCGCGCGCAAGGAGAAGGTGGAGATAACGATCTATCTTATGAACGGAGTCCCCATCAAGGGCAGGGTGCTGAGTTTTGACAATTTTACCATACTTGTCGAGGTCGACAAGAAACACAATATGATTTACAAGCATGCCGTTTCCACCATCGTCCCGATTAAGCCGCTGCAGTATCGTGACGATGAGGCCTGACGGGTGTTCTCCTGAAAGCCATGATGAGGCCGGGTCGTAAAGCATCTCTGATTCTTTTGCTGGCTGCCGCGCTATACCTTTACGTGACGGCGGTTTTCAGGACGAGCCCCGAGGAATTCACGCTTGTCCGCGACCGTGAGACCGGAGAGAGCACGGTCCTCGGTCCGGGATTCAGTTTCGTCTGGCAGGGAGCGGTTCCCGGTCGAATCGAAATCTCCCGTTATCCGCTGAGGGCCCCCGAGTTTATCGAGGCCCGTGTAGCGATTCCCCCTCTCGGTGACCTGGAAGGCGACCACTACGCTGTCAAGCTTCCGCTTAGCGTCATATATGAGGTGGTGCCCGGAGTTTTTAAGGCGGCACAGGGTTTCGATAGACGCGAGGCCCGTCCCGGTGCCGCCCGTATCAAGGAACTGGCCGATAAGGCCTTCTCCACGGTTCTGGGGCCGTATGCCGAGCGGGCGTACGACAGGATCGGAATCATGAGGGACCGCGAAAGAATAACCTCCGTCGCGTACGAGCTGGTAAAGAGCCGGGCCGCGAAAGTGGGCCTCTCGGTGATTTCCATGGAGCTTGCCGGGCCTATGGTTCTTCCTGAACAGGGGGTATACCAGGAAGGGATAGCGTTTCTCGCCGACCTGCGCGAGATCGAACGCCGCAACCGGAAAGAGTATCTGGCGCTTGAAAGCGAGCTCGATAGGGAAAAACGGCGTAAAAAGGAATATCTTGAAAAGCTTTCGGACGTCTCCCGCCTCGTGAAATCGAATCCGGACCTTTTAAAGTATATTTATATTGACAGATTGGGTGGCGACGTAAAAGTGATACTGGCACCCGAAAAATCGGGTATGCCCCTTGGGCTGTCGCTTGACGATGGCAAGACCGTGGAGAAGAGGAAGGGCGAGATCGACAATCTCAGGTAGGCCGTTCTTCGACGAAGTCATATTTTACAAAAGGAGATGCGTATGCCGTGCGGTAGAAAGAAGAAAAGGGCGAAGATCGCCAACCACAAAAGAAAAAAACGCCGCAGACAGAATCGTCACAAAAAGAAATAAGCGCGTTTCGCAAGAACGACCAGAAGCGGGGGAGATTGGTTTTTATCCGAGGCCAGTCTCCTTCGTTTATCAAACGGGGAGCAACGGCATACAATGAAAAACAGCCTCTCCCGGAAAAAGAGCACAGGCGGGGAAGGGAAGAAGGCCTCCTGGAAGCGGAGGCCCTCCGAAATACGCGGGTACCAGGCGGCGGTGTATACCACCACCGACGCCGGTGATTATCTTCGGGTAGATTATAACCTGAAGGACCGTAAAATCCGTATTTATATCGAGGATTCGGAGGAGGGTGGCAATCCCTATTACGCGGTCTTCACGGGCGGGCGCGTCACCGCCCAGCGGAATGTCACCACCGGCAGGGCCCACCAGGTGGTCGAAAAGCTCAAGCTTCGCGCCGAAGCCCTTCGCACCATAACCAACAAGGAAGTTCGAAAGATAGTGGCGGGTGCGCTCAAGCTCGAGGACTCCCCACAAGCTGAAAAACCCGAGCCGCAGCAATCGCGGAAGGAGGTGCTCGACCGGACCCGTAAACGCTACTTCCGCCCGGAGGCTGAAAGCGACGACGATTCGGTTTCGGCCAGGCCCTTCTCCGGGGGTTGGTTTTTCCGGGGTCTGCTCGACTACATCGCGGGCATACTGCTCGCCGCCGCCACCTTTCTCTATTTTCACAGCTATATCGCGGCGGGTGCCGCGGCCGCCTCCTTCGGCGTAGTGATAGGCCTTGTGGAGATCTTTCTCCGGGGCCGGGATCCCTCGATTATAAAGCTCATCTTCTTCATGGGAACGGGCGCCGCGCTCTATGTCTACGGATATTACTTTTTATAGTTTCTCTCCGTCTCCCGTTTTTCTACTTGAATTGTCCGGCGTGTAGTCTATAGTATACTGCGGACGTCGTAAAACCCGCGGGCGTTCCAGGTGCCCGAACGGTGATTGCCCCCGGACGCGGCGTAAGCGGGCACGCGGCTCGATTGATCAAGGTGAGGAAAGCGGTTAAAGGAAATTCCAATGGAAAAAATCGATAAATCGTCCTCCGCTATGCAGATAGTCTGTTTTAAGGTCGGAAAAGAAGAATACGGCATCGATATCCTGAGGGTCCAGGAGATATTAAAACTGCCGAAGATTACGCGACTGCCCAAGTCGGCCGATTTTATAATGGGGGTAATGGATCTGCGCGGCAAGGTGATCCCCATCATCGACCTGAGCAGGCGTTTCCGCATAGAGAACGGCGGCGCCGGAGAGGGCAAGCGCGCCATAGTGGTCGATATAAGGAACAAGCGCGTCGGGCTCGCGATAGATTCGGTGAGCCACGTTGTGAAAGTGGAAGGCAAGGATATCGAGCCTCCCCCCCCCATCGTGAAGGGTATTTCCGGCCGTTACATTGTCGGGATAGCGAAGCTCGCAGAGGGATTCGTTATAGTGCTGGATATCGAACAGATATTGACCGCCGAGGAGCTTACCTCACTACAGGCCTGATCTTCGCGTATTCCTCGAGCGCCCGGGCCATTACGAGCCTGAGCGGCTCGCCCGATTCGCGCGCGGCCCTCGCGCAATCCTCGTATTCCGGCTGTGCCGTAACCTCACCGTCGAGAAACACGCCCTGTTTGATCCGTATATCGCGCCCGTCCACGCTGACCGTGACGAACGAGCGGTCGAGCCTCTCGCGGCTGACCGTGCGCAGACGCAGTCCCAGCGTGGTGGTCTCGGTGTAGATGGTGCGCCTCAGCACCTCGAGGACCTCGTGGGGCGCGATGACGGTAATAAGCGTTCCCGGACGGCCTTTCTTCATATTTACCGCCGTCAAATAGGCGTCGAGCGCCCCGTTACGGAGCAGCTCGTCGATGAGATGGGGATATACCTGAGGATTCAAATCATCGATGTTGCATTCGATCTGGAATACCTCGTCGACCGCCACGTCCGCTTCGTTTCCGTCGAACAGCATGGCGCGCGTGTAGCTCGGGAAGGGATAATTCCTGGATCCGAATCCGATTCCTGTTTTGTGAAGCAGCGGGGCGCCGGGCGGCCGGGTCTGTGCGCCGAGCGCGGTGAGTATGGCCGCGGCCGTGGGAGTGACGAGCTCGCCCTCCCTTCCTGTGAGCCGGCAGCGGTATCCCTCGGCAAGGCGGACAACCGCGGGCACAGGCACCGGCAGCTCGCCGTGACGCGACATGACCGTACCAGTGCCGAAGAAAAAATCCCCGAAGACGATACTGTCCACGCCGAGGAGGTCGATCGCCGCGCAGAAGGCCGCGATGTCGATTATGCTGTCAAGGGCGCCGACCTCGTGGAAGTGGATCTCTTCCCTTGTCGAGCCGTGTACGGCCGCTTCGGCGTCGGCCAGCCGGCCGAATACCCTCATGACGCGTTCGGCGACGGTCGCGCGCAGCGCGCTCCGGAGGATGATGGCCTCGATATCGTGGAAGTGCCGCTCGACACCGGTTTCCGAACAGCGGACGTTGGCCGTGGTGCCGGAAAGGTGGTATTTACGGGTCTTTTCGGGCGAGATGCTCCAGCCTTCAAGCGTCAACTTCGAAAGCTCAGCCAGGAGCGCGGTCTGATCGAGACCGAGATCGAACAGCGCGCCCAGCAGCATATCGCCCGAGGCGCCGAACTGGAGATCGAAGGCCAGAACACGGCTCATGGGGTCTCGATCAGGCGC
>JAGODA010000132.1 GCA_017998475.1 Spirochaetota bacterium
AAGCTTAACGGCGGGTTCCCCCGCCGTTAAGCTTTCATTCGTCACTTATACACCGACTATTTCTTGTTCGAGCGGATCCATATCTTCATCTTTTCCGCGTCTTTAATGAGATCGTCGCGGAAATCCGGATGGGCGATACTGATGATCTTCTCCGCCCGCATCCACGTCGGACACATCGTAAGTTTAACGGCCCCGTACTCTGTAACGATGTAATCGACCATCTGGCGAGGGATGGTGGTCGTGGTTCCCGGGGTAAAGCCGGGAACGATCCTGGAAATCTTCTCTCCCTTGCTGTTGGTGTGGGTCGAGGCCAGGCAGATAAAGGATTTCCCGCCCCTGGACCACTGCGAACCAAGTACGAAATCCCACATTCCTCCGTTGCCGGAGATCTGACCGGTGCCGCGGCTTTCCGCGTTTACCTGCGAGAACAGGTCGACCTGCACCGCGTTGCAGATGCTCACCATGTTGTCGATCTGCGCGATCGTCCTGGGATCGTTGGTGTAATCGACCGGAAACGAGGCGAGTGCGGGATTGTTGTGCATGAAATCATACATGCGCTGTGAACCGATGGCGAAGGTGTAGGTGGCCTTGAAGCGGTCAAGATTCTTCCTTGAACCGTCCATCCTTCCGGATTCGATCATGTCCGCGTAGGCGTCGACGAACATTTCGGTGTGACAGCCGAGATGCTTCAGGTCGGACTGGGCGATGAGCTTTCCTACCATATTCGGCATTCCGCCGATACCGAGCTGGATGCAGCAACCGTCGTGAATGTACCGCATTACATGGGCGGCGATCTTCTGGTCGATCTCGGAGGGTGGTATATCCGGGGTCGCGAAACAGCCGTGGTCGTCCGGGGCTTCGACGATGTAATCCACGCGCGAGATATGTACCGCTTCTTCCGATCCGCCGAGACATATCGGCATGTTTTTTACGACCTCGACGATGACACAGTCCGCCCCCTCGATTTTGGCGGAGGTTTCCGAGTTCTGCGGGCCGAGATTGAAGAATCCGCTCTTGTCCATCGGCGCGACACGTACGATGGAGATCCATTTTGTTTTTCCGCTTTCGGGTTTGTCGTAATTGACGCTGCGATATCCCTTGTTGAGTTTCTCGCCCGCGTCCTGGTTCAGAAGGTAGCGGTACGCGAAAGGCGCCCTGTGATAGAGAATAGGAGAGTAATAGGCCACCTCGAACTGGCTGTGCATGATGCGGGTCAGCTTGCTCCACTGCCAGTCCATGTAACGGAAGCTCTCGGGGTATTTGATGACCTCGGGGACCGGAGGCACCGTGACGGCCGTGTAGATGCTGACGTCCCTCAGTTCCGAGGCCCGACCGGCCAGCGCGATGTCGCAGACGACCGGCTTGCCGTTGAAGAAGCCGTAGTCCACCGTATCGCCCGAACTAACACATTTGACGGCGACCTCGGCGGGAACGAGTTTTTTCTTGTACTCATCGATGTAAACCATAATTCGCAACGCCTCCTGGAAGTGTAGTAAATAGACACAAGCGTGTTGCTCTCGCTTGAACCGTCGCGATGGTTCGCGATTGGACGCTGTTCCCGTGCCAGGAGACAGGGAAAAAACGTCAACCGCTTAACCGCGAAGCGGGCCAATTTCCCGGGTATTCCGTCCATGCTCGATTGTCAGGCCGGCAAAGGACGAAAAACCATTAATTTACATATGTTAATACAACTATATATATTATAATGCAAACAATATTTTATTTAACATAAAAAAATGTAAATAAATCATTATGCGTTATATGTCCCACCTGGTGATACCCTTGAATTTTGCTTTGACAACCGGAACCGGTGCTATATATATGTTAAGGTGTGACTGGTCGAAGAAATGGAGCTCCGATTATGCCGCGCCTGATTTTACATGTCGATATGGACGCGTTCTTCACCTCTATCGAGCAACTGGACACGCCCTCCTTCAGGGGCAGGCCGGTTGTGGTCGGGGCGGATCCCCGCGGCGGACGGGGCAGGGGCGTGGTGAGCGCGGCCTCCTACGAGGCGCGAGCCTATGGAATACATTCCGCCATGCCGATTTCGCGGGCTTACCAGCGATGTCCCGGCGCGGTTTTTCTCCCTCCACGGTTCAATCGCTACAACGAAGTTTCCGATACGGTCATGCGTATTCTCGGGGGCTTCACTCCGCTTGTTGAGCCCATCAGCATCGACGAGGCTTTTCTGGACTGTACGGGCACGGAAAACCTTTTCGGCGCGCCGGCGGAGATCGGCGCAAGGATTAAGGAAACGATACTCCGCGAAACCGGTCTTACGGCGAGCGTTGGAATAGCGTCGAACAAGTCCGTTGCCAAGATCGCCTCGGATCTGCAAAAACCCGACGGGCTGACCCTGTGTGAACCGGGCAGGGAGCGGGAGTTCCTGGCGCCGCTGCCGATCGGACGGTTGTGGGGTGCCGGTAAAAAAACCGTCAGTGAGCTCGAATCAATGGGATACAGAACCATCGGCGATATCTCATCGCTACCACTGAAACGAATGGAACGCCTGCTCGGCAGGTGGGGGGAGCACCTGTGGCTGCTCGCAAACGGTATAGACGAGAGGCCCGTATGCGGCGATTCCGAGCGGAAATCGTACAGCGAGGAAACCACCTTCGAACAGGACACCGGTGACCGCGCCCTGGTCGAGCGTGTGCTGTTCGAGATAGCGGACGGGCTTTCCTACAAGCTGCGCTCGGACGGGGCGAGCGGCAGGACCATCACTCTCAAACTGCGCCTGGAGGGATTCGAGACGCATACCAGGAGCACGACGCTGCCCGAACCGGTCAACGACATGGCCACCATCCGCGAAACGGCGGTAAGGCAATTCCGGGAATTCGAGAGAGGCGGCAGGCTTGTACGCCTGGTGGGGATACGTGTATCGAACCTCGAGGATTCCTCGGCCGCAGATGAACGGCAGCTCGGCCTCTTCGAGTGGAGCGACCCGGAGAGAAAACGGCCCAGATCGGAGCGTGAGACCGAGAAGGTGCTGGACCGGATGAGGGAGCGCTTCGGCGGGAAGGTTACACGGGCCACGCTCCTGCGCCACCGCGATAAAACGGATTGATTGATACCCCGGACCGCTTTGTGCTTGACCGGCGCCGGAAACGGCGATATGGTGCCGCCCAGCATGTCACCCGTACGGTGACCATCTCCGCGGGGCAGGAACTTCATGCAACAGAAAAAAACGCTCACCTTTTTCGAGGCCTCTTCCATTATAACCGGTTTCGGCGTAGGCGGCGGTATCATGGCGGTACCGTACCTGGCGTCGCTTAACGGACTGTCGGTGTTTCTGGTAATGCTCGTTACGGCGTATCTGTTGAGCATGCTTATCCATCTTATGATAGCGGAAACACTGATGCACGAATCGTCTTCCAGTCAGCTGGTGGAGCTGTTCGGGAAGTTCCTCTTTCGCGGAAAGGGCGGTGTGGTATTCACCTGGATATTTTTCGTGCTCATAATACTGGCCTTCTACGCTAACCTGTCGGCCTACCTCGCGGGAGGAGGCGAAATAATTTCCGAGCTCGCGGGCATACCTGTCTGGATCGGCCATTGCATCACCTACACCATAGCGGCGGGGGTCGTATTCTTCGGACTGAAGGCGATCGGAATCAGCGAAAAGTACGCGGTTGTCGCCATGCTGATCTGCGTCGGAGTGCTTTCGGCGGCGACCCTGCTCAAACCCGTTTCGCTGGATTTCGCGGTAAAGGGAGGGATGAAGGAGGGACTGGCCCTTTTCGGAATGGTCATGTTCGCCTTTTCCGCCCTCTTCTCGGTGCCGCAGGCGGTGGAGGGCCTTCACTGGAACCGCAGGCTCGTTCCGAGGGCGGTGATAGTCGGGATGGCAATCAACCTGTTTATCACCCTGGTGATCACCGTCATGGTTACGGGCATCTCCACCGAGGTGACGCGCGTGGCCATGATCGGATGGGGACGCGCGATCGGCGACTGGGCGTTCATCTTCGGCAACCTTTTTATTCTCCTCGCGCTTCTCACCTCGTACTGGGCGATCTCCTTCGCGCTGGCGGTGGTATTCAACGAGCGGCTGAAGCTCGGCGACCGGGTGTCCTGGCTGTGCGCGACGCTTCCGACCCTCGTTATAGTGATCGCCCAGTTCACCGACTTCGTCGGTTTCATGGGGATCGCCGGGTCCGCGATCGCGCTTCTGGTGGCCATTCTCGTCGTTCCGACCATGCGGGGCGCGAGGAAATACGGCGATATTAAAAATCCCGAGTGGACGCTCGGGGTCTTCGGCAATACGTACTTTCAGGTCCTGGTAATCGTCGGCTTCATCATTACGGCGATAGGTTCGGCGATCATTCCGTCCATCAAGTGAGCCGGGTCAGTATTCGCCGTTCGCGGTCATCGTAAAGGGAGGTGTCGGCCTTTGGGCGGCCTCCCCCTGTGCCCCCGCGCCGATGATCTCCGCCGTTTTCATGATTTGGTCGAGCGCCTCTTTTTCGTCGAATGTCGTGATGCGGCCCCCCTCGTATACGATTCTCCCATCGATAATCGAAAGACACACCTCGTCTCCGCGTGCCGAGAGGACGAGGTTCGGCACGATGTTCCGCACGGGCCTGCGCATCACCGGCACGAGCGAGGGACGTGTGAGATCGACGAGGATGATGTCCGCCTTTTTCCCCGGTTCGAGCGTCCCGATACTGTCGCCCAGCCCGATCGCGCGCGCGCCTTCAACGGTAGCCATGCGAAGCGCCCTCCAGGCGGGCATGTACGAGGGGTCACCCCGTTTCATTTTCAGCGACAGGCAGGCGGTCTTCATTTCGCTGAAGAGACCGGCCCCGTTGTTCGAGCTGGTCTCGTCGGTGCCCAGGGCTACCGTACCGCCGGCGTCCATATACAGGTCGGCCGGCGGAAGGATGCCGTCGCAGAGTATGAGGCTCGAGGGACAGAAGGCCATGGAGGCGCCGGACCGCGCCACGCGTTCGACCTCACCGGGAGTGCACCGTATCAGGTGGGCGGCGATGAGACGCTCGTCGAGAAGCCCGAGGCGTTCCAGCAGTTCGACCGGACTCCGGCCGTAGAGGCGGCGCACCTGCTCGATCTCGCGCGTGTCCTGGGCGAGGTGCATGTGGATTTTAAGGCCGTGTTTTTCGGAAAGTTCACGGATATCGGTAAGGAGCGACTCGCTGCAGAAATCGGCAGCGCGCGGGCCGAGCTGGACGATGATGCGTCCTTCGGCCGCGCCGTGCCACTCTTCGATGAGGCCGTTCGCTTCGAGAAGCGCCAGGCGGCGAAGCTCGTCCGAAAACGCCATTGACGCCGCGGTCGCGGACGCGGCGTCGCTCGAGAGCGGACTTGCCGCCACCCGCGCGCCGGATTGCCGGTAGAACGGGAGTGAGTGCGCGATTCCGGGGCTGTTGTCGCAGAAACACGTGGTGCCGGCGCGGACACCTTCGATGACAGTAAGCATGGAGCCGGCCAGCAGGGCCTCCAGGGACATGGCATTGATGAAGGGTTCAAGCGAGCCGAGCCATGAGGGACTGTCCTGGGCGACGCCCCTGAGGAGCGCGATGCCGCCGTGCACATGGGCGTTTATCAGTCCCGGCAGAACCGCGCGGTTCGTCGCGTCGATAACGCGCGCGGCCTCGTAGCGCGCCGACAGGGCGGCGGAGGCCCCGGTGTCGATAATCGTATTTCCCGCTATCGCGACCGCGCCGTCCTCTATATAACCGCTTCCGTCGCCGGCCATCGTGAAGACGTCGCCGTGGAGGATGAGAAGGTCCGCGCGGACGCGTGCCGCATCAGGCATGTCCGTTCACTCCGCGCTGTAGATATCGTTCCCGCCGACGATCGTGGTGAGCACCCGTAGCGAGGATATCTCGTCGGGAGCGACACGCACGGGGTTGCGATCGAGGACAACGAAATCGGCGCGCTTGCCCGCCGTGATGCTTCCCTTGAGGTTCTCCTCGAACTGGGCGAAGGCCGCGTTGACGGTGTAGAGCCGTACTGCCTCGGCGGCGCTCAGGCGTTCCTGCGTTTCGAATCCCTCGCGCGTCACGCAGCACTGGATGGCGTGCAGAACGTCCGCCGACTCGACCGGCGTGTCGGACGCGCCGGCGAGCGTAACGCCCGCGTCCAGCAGCGATCGGAAAGGATAAATCCACTTTGCTCGTTGTGGCCCGAAGCGCCTGTGCAGCCAGAGTTTCTCCGAGTGTATGAACAATGGCTGCGACGAGATGACCAGCCCGAGTCTCTTCACATCGGCGATCATCTCCGGGTCGAGGATGGACGCGTGCTCCAGGCGATGTCGGTGGTCGGGGCGCGGGTGCCTGGCGAGCAGGCGGTCGTACAGGTCTATGCAGGCTCGGTTGGCCGCGTCGCCTATGGCGTGGATCGCGAGCTGGAATCCGGCCAGGTGCGCCGATTCCATTCTATTATAGAGCTTTTCCGGGTCGATCACCATGAAGCCGGATTTGTCGGGCTGGTCGGTGAAGGGCTCGCGCATGAAGGCGGTGCACGAGGCGAAGGTGCCGTCGGAAAAGAGCTTGATGGCGCCGATACGCCTCATAGGGCCGGGGCCGTCGCCGTGGAGCGGCGGAACCAGCATGGAGCGCACGGTTTCGGGGTCGGGGGAGGCGATAAGTCCGTACATGCTGATGGGGATACGCTCCGAAAGCATCTGGAGTACGGGTATGTCGAAAGCTCCGATGTCCCCGCCGGGTCCCTCTTCGCTGGTCTGCAGCACGACGCCCGCGGAGGTGATGCCGTAGGATGCGAGACGGCCGAAGGCGCTTGCCGACGCCTTTGCGAAATCGTCCTCCGAGGGAAGAGGCATCTTGCCGAGTATAAGAGCCATTGCGTTTTCGCGGAATGGTCCGGCCGGATAGCCGTCGGCCTCACGGTCGATCACTCCGCCGTCAGGCGCGCTCGTCCCGGCGCTAACGCCTCCCGCCTCGATGGCGCGGGTGTTCGCGATCAGCATATGGCCGTCGTGTTTGACGACGATCGCGGGGATATCGGGGCAGGCGATATCAAGGTCGTGCCTTGTGGGAAGCACGGGACGATCGAAATACTGCTCGTCGAAATTGAGACCTATCACCCAGGCGCCGGGGTTCTTCCGCGCGGCCGTTTCCCGTAAAACGCGCTGAAGCTCAACGATGGAGGGTACGGCGAACAGGTTGACGTTCATGTCGAAATAGATCATGAGGACCGGGTGGAGGTGTGAATCGATGAAGCCGGGAAGCATGGCCGCGCCCTTCAGGTCGATCTCTTCGTAATCGGGTCCGAGCGCTTTTTTACATTCGGCAACCGTTCCAGCCGCGAGTATCACGCCGTGGCGGACGGCGACGGCATCGACAGAGGGTGCGCGATCATCCACGGTATAGATGTCGCCGTTGAAGTAGAGCTTTGCGTTGTCGGTCATTCGGGGTCACCCCGTTATAATGGTAGTTTCAGCGGTCCTGTATCTGTCAAGCGCGGAGGGATCGGGCTCGACGCCCCAGCCGGGACCGTCCGGCAGAACGGCCTTTCCCCCTGAATACTCTATGGGTGAAGCAATGATGTCGTCTTCCATCATTATATGACCGAAGAGCTCCACGGCGTGACCCAGCGCGTGGAAGCGCGCGGCGGCCAGGTGCAGGTGCATGGCCGAGGCCAGGCCCAGGGGCTGGTTATGGATCACCACCCCCATCCCCCTGGATTCGGCGACCGCGATGGCCCGGAGCGCCAAGGTGAGCCCCCCCGGGCGCTCGGAATTCACGCCGAGCACCCGTACGGCCCCGAGGTCCGCGAGGGCCGTGAAATCCCTGAGCGAAAAGCAGCTTTCGTGGGCCATGAGGGGCGTGTCGACGAGCCGCTGCACATACGCCATGCCCGCGAAATCGGAGGCGGCGACGGGCTGTTCGGCGAAATCGATTCCGTACGGTTCGATGGCGCGGATGGCGCGCACCGCCCTCGCCGGCGTATAGGCCTGGTTGTAGTCGACGCGCAGCCGTACTCCCGCGCCGAATGTCTCGCGGAAGGCGCGTATCCTTTCCACGTCATCCTCGATCCCCGTACCGAGCTTCAGCCTGAAACTGCGATACCCCTCGTCGAAAAACATTCGGCCGATGCCCAGCATTGAAGCGGTGTCCATCAGCGGTACGAGCGCGCAGAGCGGGATCTCGCGCGCGCAGGCGCCTCCCATAAGCTCGCAGACGGCAAGTCCGGAGATCCTGCCCGCGAGATCGTAGCAGGCCATGTCGAGGAGCCCCTTGGCCGCCTCGCTGCGCGCGACATTCGATTCCATCCTGTGGGCGATGCGCTCGACGTTGAAGGGGCTTTCCCCGAGCACGTAGCGCGACAGAGCGCCGCGTACGATGTCTATGATCTGTCCCGGCGAGGCGCCGGTCTCGGGCAGCCATACGAACACCTCGCTCCATCCCACGCGCCCCTGGTCGTCGTGAAGTGCGCAGACGACGAAATCTCCGCCAAGCCACTCCTCCTCGGCCGGGATGTCCATCCCGAGTCCGCCCGCGGAGCCGGCCATCAGATCGCGCACGTGCTGATGGAAGGGTACATGGAGTGGTGTGAGGTCGATTCGGGTTATCCTTGTATTGTTCATCGCGTTC
>JAGODA010000133.1 GCA_017998475.1 Spirochaetota bacterium
GCCTGGATTCGGGACTCGTGCCTCACGAACCGGGCCTATGTCCCAGGGTGGCGATTGACGAACTGTTTATATCCGGCACCGAGCCGGGGGAATACTGTAACCTGCACACCAGACCCGCGGAAGCGGAAAAACGATAGCGTGAGCAAGGAGCGATCCTATGACGGCTGATGGCCCGTTCAGACTGTGTATCCTGTTTCTCCTGGCCCTGAACCTGTCGTTTCAATGGCCTGTTGACAACGGGAGGATCACGTCGGTGTTCGGTGAGTCGCGCGCGGACCATTTCCACGACGGGGTGGACATGGTGTGCGCGGACGGGAAGATCTACCCACTGGAGGAAGGCGAGCTGGTGTATCTCTGGGACCGCTCACTGTTCCCCCTGGACGCGTATCCGGGGGGCGGAAACTACCGGGTGCTCAAACACGGGGGAGATCTCTACACACTCTACCTGCATCTTCAGGACGGATCGAGCTTTCGGGATGCGTATGGCAGACGGGACCAGCTGGGCGTAGTAGGAAACACCGGGCGTTCGTACGGGACACATCTGCATTTTTCAGCGCTGAACCGGGCCGAGCGAATGTCACTGAATCCGTTGAAGATGCTTCCCGCTTTTCCCGATACGGTCCCTCCCGCGGTCGGCGGGGTTTTCGTGCGGGTCGGGGACCGCTATTCGTCCATACGCGACGGGGCCACGGTCAGGCTGACCCGACACTACCCCCTCCTGGTCGAAATTACCGATTCCATGGGGGGCAGGGAGAGGCTCGGCATACACACCCTGGCGGTCCATTTCAACGGGCGCAAAGTGCAGGAAATAAATTTCACCACGCTTGAATACTCAAAAAATGAATTGACAATTTCCGGAAATAAATTTCATGATCTTTTCGACGAGAAGGGCTACTACCGAATAGGAAACATCTCCTACAATAACGGGGCGAATTCCCTGAAAATCGTCGCCGGCGACTTCGCCGGAAACGAAACCGTGCATGAAATGTCGTTCAACGTAAACCTCGATATAAAGCAGTAAAGAGAAAACGCCCGTGTCCGGCCGTGATTCGGGATCGCCGCGTGGAGGACGTTTGGTGGAAAATATCATCCCTTATCTCAGAAGGAAAAAGAACATAAAGCAGTACGATATGGCCAGGGCCCTCAAGGTGTCCCCGTCGTACCTGTGCAAGATAGAAAAGGGCATACAGGAACCTACGGAAAAATTCAAACAGGCGTGCGCCCGCTTTCTCAATTCGCCCGTGGCCGTGGTCTTTCCGCAGAACGTCGACCGCGAGAAAATGAAGAACATCAACCGCAGTTTCAAGAACAAGCTCTGGAGCGTTCGAAAGGAGAAGCGCATCAAACAGTACGAACTCGCCAGGCAGCTCAGGTGCTCCCCATCCTACCTTTCGAAGGTCGAAAAGGGCCTGCAGGAACCGACGCGGCAGTTCAAGACGATGTGCGCCAGGATCCTTAAAACCCGCGAATCGGAGCTTTTTTCGTGACCCTCCCGCCGGGACAGCCATTCTGTCGCGGGGCGGTATCCCCGGCTGAATTCTCCACCGCCTCATGTTGACGGATATTTTCGTACTTCTGGTCCTGCTGTTCTTTTCCGCGTTTTTCTCCGGCTCGGAGGTGGCGCTGTTCTCCCTCAATAAGTCGGAACTGCTTCGCCTTTCTTCGTCCCAGAGGAAGCCGGAAAAAACGATCGCGATGTTGATGAGCGAACCGCGGAAGATTCTGGTCACCATACTCATCGGCAATCTCCTCGCAAATATGCTTCTACCGGCGCTCTCCACCAGGTTGTTACTCGATATCTTCCCTCGCTACGGTCACTTTATGGCGATCGCGATAGTAACCCCGGTAATCATCATCCTGTGCGACATCACGCCGAAAACCATCACGCGCAGCGATCCCGAGGGCTTCTCGAGAAGGATCGCGCGTCTTCTCCAGGTGTTCCACCGTCTGTTCATGCCGTTCAGGGAAGCGCTGCTGGCCGTGAACAACGCCATCATAGCGCTGTTCAGGCTGGACCACCGTCATGAGGACGTCATCACGGAGGACGAACTCGACATGGCGCTCAAGATGGGAGAGAAGGACGGCATCATCGGAAAAGAGGAAGGGGTATTCATTAAAAACGTCCTGCGGTTCTCAAAAAAGGAGGCGCAGAACATAATGGTGCCCCGCAACCAGGCGGTGTACATTCCATACGGCTCGAGCATCGAAGAGGCCGCCGCCGTTTTCAGGGCGAAGGGGCTGGTGCGGGCGCTCGTGTACAGAAAGGATTTCGACGATATCGTCGGCGTGCTCGATTCCAGGCGGCTCATTCCCTACCTGTACGGATACAAGAAGGCGCGCACCATAAACAGGCTCCTGTTTTCCATCTACCATTATCCGGCGACCAAGGAGCTCGGCGATCTTCTGGTGGATTTTCTGGTGAACAAACTCCAGATAGCGGTGGTCATCGACGAATACGGCGGGACGGCGGGCGTGGTAACGCTTTCGGGAATTCTCTCGGAACTGCTCGGCAGAGACTTCGCGATGTTCCAGGAGAGCTATAAGCCTTCGATTAAAAAGGTCGGAGAAAATTCGTCCTTAATCTCGGGGGAGATGCAGATCGAAGACTACAATTTCGCCTTCAACGAAAGCCTCGCAAGCAAGGAGTCCGAAACGATCGGTGGATACATAATAGAGCGCCTCGGGTATTTCCCGACGAAGAACGAGTCCATCGATACGGGAAAACATGTTCTGCGCGTGCGCAGGGTCCATAAAAAGCGCATCCACAGCATCGAGGTGCTGCCCGGAGGCGGACGGTGATCTCCGCGGATTACATCGTGTATCAGACGGCCATTCTTGCCTTCATGGCCCTCACCTTCGCCTTCTCGGCGATGGAGACGGCCATCATCTCGTCCGATCCGATACGCCTCCGCTCGCTTTCGGAGAAAGGCAGCGGCGGAGCCGCCAGGGCGCTTTCGGTCCTCGAGAACGTCGAGGATTCCATGGGCATGCTTCAGATCGTCATCAACATCATCGAAATATCCGCCTCGGCCTTCCTCGCCTTCGTGGCCACCAGGGCCTTCATGCTCGACGAGAGCGCGCTTTTCCTTGTGACCATCGCGCAGACCATCGTATTCCTCACCTTCTGCGAGATCCTTCCAAAGGTTATATCGCGCTCGAACCCCGAGCGCTTCCTCATTTTGTTTTCATACCCCATCGCCGCGCTCACCTTCGTTTTTCGGCCGGTGACGCGGTTTTCACTGTATTTCTCGGGGCGGATTAAAACGCTACTCGGCCTCGAGAGCGGCCGGTACTCGTTCGTCAGTTCCCGTGACGACATCGGCCTTCTCTTCAAACTGGGGATGGCCCATGGCGTGATCGACGCCGACCATCACGATTACATCACCGAGATACTCTCTTTCAACAGGGTGACCGCGTACGAGGTGATGACGCCGCTGATCGATGTCGTTTCGGTCGAGAGGAAGAAGGGCATCCGGCATGTGGTGCGTCTCATCGAGGAGACCAGGTTCTCGAGAATACCGGTGTATGAGGAAAGGGTGGATAATATCGTCGGCTACGTCTATTACCGCGACCTGCTCATGGATACGGCGGTGCGTTCGATCGACCAGGTGCTTAAGGAGCCTCACTTCGTTCCCTCGACCAAAAAGATACACGAGCTCTTTCACGAGATGCGGGAGATGACCCTTACGATGGTTTTTGTCGTGAATGAGTTCGGCGCAGTGGAGGGGCTTGTGACGCGCGAGGACATCGCCGAGGAGATCGTCGGTGAGATACAGACCCGCGACCATCCGGCGGAACAGCTGATCAGCGCCGCGGGGAGGAACAGGTACGTGCTCAGCGGCAACCTGGACATAGATTTCTTCCGAAGGCGGTTCGCGATACCGGTCGAGAAAAGGGGATTCGAGACACTGGCTGGCTTCGTTATAACGGAAATGGGCAGAATCCCGAAAAAAGGCGAACGCCTGGTGATCGGGCGTCATACCCTTGTCGTCGAGGAGGCGACAGACAGGTCGGTGGAGAAGCTGCTGCTTCTCACACCGGGGCGCGGGGGGCGCCGGCACGATCAGGCTCCGTAACGGGGGAGCTCAGGCTGAAAGCATGGGGCCCATGTCGGGCCGTCCGCCGAGCACGTGGACGTGCAGATGCCATATGACCTGGCCGCCTGCCTTTCCGTTGTTGATGATCACCCTGTAGCCTTCGGCGTCGATTCCCTTTATCCGCGCCACTTCCTTCACCGCCAGAAAAAGATCGGCCATGATGGAGGCGTTGGACTGATCCAGCTCGTCGATGTTCCGGGTATGGGTTTTATGGATTACGAGAACGTGCACCGGGGCGCCCGGGTTTATGTCTTCGAAAGCGTATACCCGGTCATTCTCATATACCTTCGTGGAGGGCACCTCGCCCTTGAGTATGTTGCAGAACAGGCATCCCATGAAGCGGCCTCCTGGTAACAAGGATGATGGAAACTAGCATCACGGACGGGCACGGTCAAGCATTAATATCGGTCGGATGGAACACCCCCGAATGAGAAGAATCGAAGACATCAGTCTGATGCTGTATCCGGAAGCGGAAACGGAGAACCCGCTCGTGCGACGATTTCTGTCGCTGCCGGGGAAACGGCATCGTCCGTATGGCACGGAGGAGGAACTCTCCGGCTTTATGGAGGAGGCCGTGCGCGAAGGCCTGGCCTCCAAGCAGGTGCTGATTCTCAAGGAGTTCAGGGGCCGTTTCTTCCAGCTCTGTCCGGGCTCGCCGAATATGATCTGTTGCCGTTATCTGCTGCTCAACACGGGCTTCAACTGTCTGTACGACTGCGCTTACTGCTATCTCAACTCGTATCTCAATTCGTTCGGAATAGTGCAGTTTACCAATGTATTCAGGGTACTCGATGAGATATCGCGTTTCCACGCCGAGTCCGACCGGAGTCGGGTGTACCGCGTCGGCACGGGTGAATTTACCGACTCGCTGATGATGGACGAGATCGTCGGTATCGGCGCGGCCATCATCGAACACACTTCGCGGATGAACAACGTCATGATGGAGCTCAAGACGAAATCCGACAATATAGATCACCTGCTCGGCATCGAGCGCAGGGGAAACGCGGTGCTCGCGTGGAGCCTCAACACCCGACGGAACATCGCCCGCTACGAGAAGGATTCGGGACCGCTGGAGTCCCGGCTGCGCGCCGCATCCAGGGCCGCGGAGGCCGGCTACTTCGTCGCCTTTCATTTCGATCCGGTCATCCTGTATCCAGGGTGGGAAGAGGAGTATGTTTTGCTCGTCGATGAGCTGTATGACGCGGTTCCGTCGGAAAGGATCGTCTGGATTTCGATGGGAGGATTCAGATACGCTCCGGGATTCCGGGAGGCCGTGCGCGTCCGATTTCCGGAAGAAGACCTCACGGTTGCGGAGATGTTTCCCGGAAGAGACGGCAAGCTGCGTTATTTCAGACCGGAAAGACGCCGCATTTACCGCATACTGTCGGACCGTATACGTTCCAGGGGAGGGCGGCCGTTCGTCTACCTGTGCATGGAGGATTCCGATATGTGGAGAGACGTGTTCGGCGCGTCCTACCCGTCGTCGGGAGAACTCGAGCTCGCCATGAGCGACCACCTCAAACGCGCTTTCCCGCTCGGCGTCCGATGATTCGCCTCCGTCCCGCATGAAATATACGGGGCCTCCACCATAAAAGAATTGACCTCAGGGGGAAATGATATATAGCTTTATCGGATTCGACCCCGGCGCGACACGGCTGATCGTTGACCGGCATTTACAGGGGAGTTTGCTTTGGAAGAACGGGAATACAGGGAGGCGCAGCGCGAACTCAACGAGCTCGCCGTGAAGGCGGAGGAGTTATACGCCTCGGTAGACATCGCCGCGCTTAAAGAACGGCTTACAATACTCGAACAACAGGCCTGCACGGAGGACATCTGGAAGGACATGGAGCGCGGCGCCGCGGTCAACCAGGAAATCAGTCGACTGAAAAAGAAGATCGAACCCTGGGACAGGCTGCAGTCGGCCATCGCGGAGGCGCGCGATCTTATGGCAATGGCGCTTACCGAATCCGACTCCGCGGTGCTCGAAGAGGTGGCGGCGAACATTCCCGGCCTCTCGAAGCGTTTCGACGAGCTCGAAACGCTCGAGCTCCTGTCGGGTGAGGACGATCAGAAAAACGCGTTCATCACCATACATCCGGGCGCGGGAGGTACCGAGTCGCAGGACTGGGCGAGTATGCTTTTCCGCATGTACGTGCGCTGGGCCGAAAACAACGACTGCGAGGTCGAGGTCATCGACTATACCCCCGGCGAAGAGGCGGGAATTAAAAGCGGGACCGCGCTGATAAAAGGGGAATATGCCTACGGTTTTCTGAAGTGCGAACGGGGCATACACCGGCTGGTGAGAATTTCTCCTTTTGACGCCAACAAGCGCAGGCATACGTCGTTTGCCTCCGTCGAGGTTGTTCCGGAGCTTCCGGAGGATATCGATCTCGAAATAAACGAGACGGAATTGCGGATAGACACCTACCGGGCGTCGGGGGCGGGCGGGCAGCATGTCAACCGCACCGACTCGGCGGTCCGCATTACGCATCTTCCCACGGGAATCGTCGTGCAGTGTCAGAACGAACGCTCCCAGCACAAGAATAAATCATCCGCAATGAAGGTATTGCGCTCCAAGCTGTATGAACTCAGGCAGAAGGAGATGGAAGAGAAGAAGCAGGAGAAGATCGGCGAGAAGAAGGACATCTCATGGGGGAACCAGATCCGCTCCTATGTATTCCAGCCCTACACCCTTGTTAAAGATCACCGTACCGGCGAGGAGATGGGCAGCATAGAACACGTGATGGAAGGTAATATCAACAGCTTCATATATACTTATCTGAAAACCATCAGAAGAAACGAGTAAATGAAGGTTTCCACCGAACAGCTCAAGGTGCTCTGGCGCAAGTACAACCCGGATTTTCTTCGGTGCAGGTATTTTTCGGGTTTCACGCTGAACGGACGTTCCTTTCACACCGACGACGAAATACAGTCGGGTGATCTGGCGTTTTTCGAAAAATGCGGTCTCGAGTCGGTCGAGATCAATTACACGGAGAGTTTCTACAATCTCCTGTCCACCGAATTTCCGCTCGAATTCCGAAGACCCTCCGGCTGCGTCGATTTCCTGAACATCGACCGTCACCTGGACATACTCCACAACGCGAACAAGCAGAGCAGGCGGAAACGTTTCCTCTACATTGTGGGCGACGTCTATTCGATCGACCCGGTTTCGGGCAGACGCGTAATCCTCTTCGGACACAATGACGTACTGGATTACCGGATATGGAACGAGAAAAAGCGCCAGGTAAACAAGGAGCAGAAGTTCAATTTCCGGAGTTCGGAATGCGGCATCATTCTCTTCGTAAACATGAAACCGGACGCGGAGACCAGCTATGTTGAGAGGTTCCGAAAGAACACCGACCTCGTCACATCGATCGTGACCCGGAAAAAAGACAGCCGGGTCGAGATTTCACCCGATTTCATACCGGCCGAGGACACCATATCGGTTAACGATCCCGACAATCTGTTGAACGTTTACATGAACTCGAACGCGCGACTCATAATAATAGGTGAAACGATAACGGAGCCGTATAAAAGATCGTTGCTTCAGGTCAAGCAGTATGATAGGTTTGTCCGCATGATGGTCGTTCCCCACATTAACCCCGGAGAAATCGACCATTTTCTCATGCAGGTAAAAATGGTATACAATTCCGACCGCTGGTCGGCATAACGCTCAATCGAGGGGGGCGCCCTGAAAAAGAACCCGAAGAAGGCCATACTGAAATATTTCCAGCCCATCGACATCAAGGACGTTCTTCGCGACGACATGACCTCGATGGATATCGATGAAAGCTTCGGCTACTTCGCTCGCATGCCGAGAAAAGAGTGTCTTTTCCTCAACATGTATAACGAGGCGAAGCTGCTTGAAATTATGAACAGATCGGGTCTCGTGGCCCACCTTAAAACACGGGGCTTCGATGATCTGCTGATCGACATAGACCAGGACGAAACCCTCATCCACTACCTGCGGGTATACTGCGAAGAGAAGATCCCCGAAAAACTGCTTATCGACGTGCGGCTGTCCGATTCGCGTTTCGCGCCGGATAAAAGCTTCTTCGATGAGGGCCAGAACCTCGTCACCCTCGACATGATTGTCATAGAATGGCTTTCTATCCAGAATCCCAAGGCCACCTTCAGCGACGACAGGCCGCAGCTGCCCGGGCAGTCGAAGCCGGGACTCGGCTGCCTGAAGTATCTTATGCAGATGATGTACGTGGTGGCCGAGGGGGTGATAAAGGACGGTTTTATGGACGTGCCGGACCATATGCACGGAGCGGTCATGTATTCCAGAAACTTCAAGTTTTTCAATCCGGCCCACGAGGGAGTCCTGCGGGCAATTTTGCGTGACGCGAAGGGATATTCCCTGGGCGATATATCCTGGGGGATGATTACCGGTACCATAATCGACGTCAAGACCGGTCAGCCCCAGGTGTACGACCCCTCCGAACAGATT
>JAGODA010000134.1 GCA_017998475.1 Spirochaetota bacterium
GCATCCACAACCGGTCCTGGTACGAGGAAGTGCTGGTGGTGCGCGTGCATCCGGAATTCCTGGCCGGCCAGCGACTGCCGCCACGCCTGCTCGGCAAGCGCATCTGGACGGAGCGGCTCGAGGATATCGCCGCCTCTGAGCGTTACCTCGCCCGGCAGGGCGCGGAGGTGCTGAAGTTCTTCCTCAATGTCAGCAAGGCGGAGCAGAAGCGTCGCTTCCTGCTGCCGCTGGCCTCGGGCGAGCACGTGGGGGCCTTCGCGCTCACGGAACCGGAGGCCGGCTCGGACCCCTCGTCGCTTAAGACATCCGCGGTCAAAAAGGGCTCGGCGTACGTCATCAACGGCACCAAGCAGTTCATCACCAACGGCTCGCACGCGGGAGTGATCATCCTGATCGCGCGTACCTCCGCCGACAAGAACGGCTGCACGGCCTTTCTCATTCCCGCCGGGACGAAGGGGCTTCGCGCGGGGAAGGAGGAGAAGAAGATGGGCCTGCTCGCCTCAAACACGGTCGAGCTGATCCTGGAGGACTGCGAGGTCCCGGCGGCCAACATGCTCGGGAAACCCGGCATGGGACTCAAGGTCGCGCTGGGCGCGCTGGACAGCGGAAGGATCGGCATCGCCTCTCAGGCGACGGGGATGATAGGGGCGAGCCTGCACGAGGCGCTTACCTACGCCTCCGAACGCAGACAGTTCGGAAAGGCGATCATACGGCACCAGTCCATCGGCAATATGATCGCGGACATCGCGGTGGAGCACGAGGCCGCGCGGCTCCTCACATGGTCGGCGGCGAGCCTGAAGGACCGCAAGGTCCCCTTCTCGCGTGAGGCGTCCATCGCGAAGCTCTACGCCACGGAGGCGGCCAACCGCTCGGCCTACAGGGCGCTTCAGGTCTTCGGCGGTTACGGTTATATCCGCGACAACAAGATCGAGCGCATCTATCGCGACGCGCGCGTAACCACCATCTACGAGGGGACCTCGGAGGTCCAGCGGATGGTGATCGCGCGCGAAACCGAAAAGGGCGCCTGAGCTAGCGGCGCACCACCAGCGACACCGCCTCCCCCCCGCCGAGACAGAGCGAGGCGAGGCCCGTGCGGGCGTCGCGCTTTTCCATCTCGTGGATGAGGGTGACCAGCACGCGGCATCCGCTGGCGCCTATGGGGTGGCCCAGGGCCACGCTCCCGCCGTTCACGTTGACCTTCGACGCGTCGAGCCCCAGTTCCCTCTCGATCGCCACGCTCGAGCCGCTGAAGGCCTCGTTAACCTCGAAGAGGTCCACGTCCTTGATGCCGATTCCCTCCTTCTTCAGGCATTTGGGAATTGCCCAGATCGGCGCCACCAGAACATATTTCATGTCGATGCCAAAGGAGGCCTGCGCCCCCACAACGGCCTTTACCGTACAACCGAGTTCGTTCGCCTTATCACGCGACATCAGCACGACCGCGGCGGCGCCGTCGCTGATGATGGAGGCGTTTCCGGCCGTGCCCCTTCCGCCTTCCCTGAAGGCCGGCTTCATCTTCGACAGCGTATCGTAATCGGTTTCCTGCGGGCATTCGTCCGCGTCGAAGAGCGTCTCGCCTTTTTTGGACTGGACAGGCACCGCAACGATCTCGTCCCTGAAGCGCCCGCCCTTTACGGCCGCCAGCGCCCTCCGGTACGACTCCGCGGCGAAGCGGTCCTGGTCCTCGCGGCTCACACTGTATTTCTCCGAGCACAGCTCGTTCGAGATGCCCATGTGGAAATCGTTCACGACGTCCCACAGGCCGTCGTGCACCATGTGGTCGCGGATTTTACCGTCACCCATTCGCAGGCCGAAGCGCGCCTTTTCCATGTAGTACGGGGCCATGCTCATGTTCTCCATGCCGCCGGCAACCACCACGTCTGCGTCCCCGGTCTGAATGGCCTGGGCCGCGAGCATCACCGCCTTGAGGCTGGAACCGCATACCTTGTTGACCGTGATGGCCTCGGCCTCCCAGGGCATTCCGGCCTGCACCGCTGCCTGCTTGGCCGGGTTCTGTCCGTAACCGCAGGGGAGCACCATCCCCATTATGACCTCGTTGACGCTCTCCTTCGCGATGCCGGCGCGTCGCACCGCCTCGTCGATGACGATCGCGCCGAGCTTCGTCGCCCCGATGTTCGACAGCGAACCGTTGAATGAACCAAGCGCGGTACGGCACGCGCTGACTATGACCACTTCTTTCATGACGGACTCTCCTTTTGATTAAAGCCGGACCGGCGAATACCGGCATACGGCGATACACCGCGTTTCCCGGTTGTGCGACGATCGCCTCACGCTCACACCATACCCGGGGACCTTTACTTCGGCGCCATGCGGAGCGCGCCGTCGAGCCTGATAGTCTCTCCGTTGAGCATGCTGTTTTCGATCACATGCGCAACCATGGCGGCGAACTCGTCGGGCCGCCCCAGGCGGCGCGGGAATGGCACGCTGGCCCCCAGCGACGCGCGGACCTCGTCGGAGAACGAGGCCATCATGGGGGTGTCGAAGATGCCGGGGGCGATTGTGACGCAGCGTATGCCGGAATCGGAAAGGTCGCGCGCCACCGGAAGCGTGAGCCCCACGACCCCCGCCTTGGAGGCGGCGTACGCGGCCTGGCCTATCTGCCCGTCGAAGGCGGCCACCGACGCGGTGTTGACGATCACGCCCCGCTCGCCGCCTTCGTCGGGCTGGTTGGCGAGCATGCGCGCCGCGGCGAGCCGTATGACGTTGAACGTGCCGATGAGGTTCACCCGGATGATCCTCTCGAAAAGCGCGAGGTCCATGGGCCCCTTTTTACCGGCGGTGCGGGAAGGCGACGATATTCCCGCCGAGTTCACCGCCACATTCACCGTTCCGAATTTCGCGACGGCCTGTTCGATGGCGCGCGTTACGTCGGCCTCGCTCGCCACGTCGGCGCGGCAGTAGACGGCGCTCCCGCCGAGCTCTTTCTCCAGGCGCGTGCCCGCCTCGTCGGAAATGTCCAGGATGGCGGCCTTGCCGCCCCGCCGCACGATATCCCGCACGACGGCCTCGCCGAGCCCTGAGGCCCCCCCCGTTACGAGCGCGATCACTCCATCACTCTTCATATCACTCTCCTTTCCCCGAAGCGTAAACGCACATCCGCCGCGATGATACGACATCCGGCGTCCGCATATACGCAACCGGGCCGTATTCCATTAAACGGCTGATGAAAAGTATCTCGCGGGAATTCAAGAACACGGGCGTTTTTTTGTCAACATACTTGTCCGCCAATCACGGTAATTATTGCGCGGCCGCGGCGCGTTTTACGTCGCTCGAAGCGCGACGACATACGCGGCGACGACGAGCGCGCAGACGAGCCATATCGCCGCCTCCATCATATCGAACCCAAAGAATGGATAGCCCGCCAGCAGGCGCAACGCGTAGAACCCCGCGATGCAGAGCAGGATGGATTTCGCGGTGCCGTCCATCTTCACCCGTCGGGCGATGACGAAAGACATGACCGAAAAATACAGCAGTACGTATACCATCACGATATTCGCGACCTGCATGATCGCGGCGTTGTCGGCCGAAAGGCGGGGCAGTTCCTCGGCCCAGTTCTGCGTCTTCCAGAACGACAGGTGGAACAGGGCGAGCAGAAAATTGAACGCTCCCCCGGCATACAGCAGCGTTTTTCTCATGGCGGCCTCCCGTCGGTTTTTCGCCAGTGGCGGTTAATGGATGTTCGGCGCGGCCGCGGAGCAGGTCAACATCTATTCAGCGACCGCGGTGATCCACCAGACATGAGCCGGAAATCGGTTGTTGACTTCAAAAACCCGCCGGGGTATACTCATTTCATCAGATCAACGCGGCACGCGCCGACCCCTCTCATCTCCAATAACAGGAGCACCGACGAGGGGCGCGCGCCGAACATACATCACACGGAGGAGTTACATGAAAAAGATACTGATAACGGTATCGGCGCTTCTTTTCGTTTCGGGTTTCATGACGACCGACGTTACGGCGAAATGCTACAGCTTCAGCAGCGAGAGCGAGATCAAGGTGTGCGTTCCCGGCGATTCGTTCTCGGACCGGAAACTCGCCATGGAAATCTGCAAGAAGGCCAAGGGATCGGATTGCGGCAATGTCTCGAGTTACTCGAGCTCCTGCCACAGCAACTCGGGCAAGTGCTACGACCAGAACGGGAACGCCAGCCGCAGTCTGAGCGGATACTGACCCGGGAGTACCCGGCGAGGAGGGGGCCGCCCGGCCAGAGGGCGGCCTTCATTGTTTCAGGGCCCCCTTTCCTCCTGGAGCACGCCCGACTTCAGTCTGGCGTACACCTTCGAAAGCGCGGCGCTTCTATCCGCTTCATCCATTGAGCCGGACGCGGCCAATCCTTGTGCGGTAACAGGAAAATACCTGAACGGTATACGCTCCAGCCGCGGCGCGATGGTCGCGGCCGTTTCAGTCACCCAGCGCGAAAACTCATCGAACGACTTTCCGCCCATCAGGCTCGAGGAGCCTATATGGCAGAACACCTCCAGCCCAAGCCAGATGAGACCCGGAAGCCATCTGTTGGCCAGGTAATCGATCATGCGTTCGTTCATCCATTCCGATTTCACGTATGAATTGTCGTTGAGCAAAATCCTTACCGATGGGTCATCGTGCATCACCTGGAGCATGAAGTCTCCACCCTGCTCGATCTGCTGGTTATAAGGATAATTGGCCCAAACGACAAGGAGGATTTCCGGCTCCAGTTCGCTCCGGTAGGCCGTAAACACCCTCGAACCGGTAGGGGAGCTGATGCGATGTATGCTGCTGAAAAGGCTTTCTCCGAGGAAGGTCTCCTCCGGGGGATCGCCCGGGCTGTCCCGCAGGGCTTTGAACGATCCGGCTTCGCCGAGATCGATTATCCTGTCCGTCCGTGTTTTCGCGGCGCCCGGCCGCCGTTTGTTGAACTCCGGATTCATTCTCGTGCCGTATTATTCCGCGTACGATAACCCGCTATAGCACATCGCCTCGGGGAGCGCTCAATCCTGTAATGCCCCTACCACGCAAGGCGCAAGCTGTCCAACAAAAATTATTTCCGTCGCCTACGAACATCACTCCGTCGTTCCGAAATCGTTCCTGACTTCGTCGGAGTAAATCCGGTAATTGTTCGGGCCAGCCGCCTTTGCCAGGTACATCGCCATATCGGCCTTTTCCAATAGATCGTCCATGTCGGTACCGTGTTCCGGATAAATACTGAATCCTATGCTCGCGCGGATGGCGAGCGAGGTCCCGCGGGTGTAGACCGGTACCGCCAGCGAATTGAAGACGTTCCGCGCCACGGCCTCGATGCCGCTCCTGCCCCCGAAACCGGGCAGGAGCAATGAAAATTCATCACCCCCCTGCCGTGATACCACGTCCGTTCGGCGAAGCGCCGTCCTGAGGCGTTCGGCCACCTCGCACAGAAATCGGTCGCCCTCCTCGTGACCGTAGGTATCGTTGATGAGCTTGAACCCGTCGAGATCGATGAAGCCCACCACCAGCGATCCGCCGGACCGTCCTGTTCCGGCGACCTCCCGGGCAAACAGCTCACGGAAGAGCTTGCGGTTCGGAAGGCCGGTCAGGTGGTCGTGGAAGGCCATATGCCGGATCTTCTCCTCGGCCAGCTTCCGGGTGGTGACGTTATGCGCCAGCATCAGCCTCCCGATCGGACGCGCTCGCCCGTCGGACAGGGCCGAGAAGCTGACGTCATAATACTCCACCGACTCCGGGGACTCGACCGTTATCTCGCCGGACGCGTTATCGTCATTCCGATACAGGCTCAGAATTTCAGGATGCGCGGCAAACGCCCCCTCCACCGGGAGACCGATGATTCCTCCGGGGGCGACGCCCAGCAGGTCCGAGCCGGCCGGGTTAATGTCGACCACGCGGTCCTTCGTGTCGAACACCAGCAGGCCGGTATTCATTCTCTCGATGACGACCGAATGGGCCACGGGGACAAGGTCGAAAAGCCCTACGCGGAAAATGGCATAGGCGAGAAGCGTCCCGGCGAACCCGAAGACGGCCGGGGTCGGGTCGATCCCGGCGGGGAGGATTCCGGAAAGATGGGTTATGGTCGAAGCGACCGGCAGGAGGAGTCCGGTAAACAGCATCGCGGTCTGCCTGCGATAGACGGAGGCCCTGCCGCGCAGGGACCGGGCCAGGACGGCAAGCGAGGCGATGGTTACCGAGAAATTGTAGGCGGCGAACGGCCAGAAAAGCATGCCGAAGGTCTTACGTACAACCGGGACAGGCCCGTTCGAGTCCAGGTATATGCCCTGCCGGATAAGCCCGTGGAAGTTATCGGTCCACAGGAGCGCATTGAGCGCGACGGGCGCCACGCAGAGCAGCAGGAGCATTCGCCGGCGACGAAGGCGGGTATCGCCGCCCGTGTGCGCCAGGACCAGCATGAGGTAGGCCACCGGCGCCATCGTTATTGGAAGATACTGGACATTCGCCCAGAACAGTTTTTCCGGTAGCGCGGCCGCGGCGATTTCGACCGCCTGCGCCGTGATCCACAGGCTGACCAGGAGCATCGCCCAGAAAAACGGCAGCGCGGAACGGACGGCGCGGTTTCTCCAGGCATACAGGCACAGGGATAAGCTCACGAAGGCCGAAAAGGCGAGCACCCAGTGGTACGGAAATAAAGTAAAGGTCATTGTCATGCACCCCGGTCCATAACGGTGTCGATACGGCCTCAGGACCGTCGTTTCAGCCAGAACAGGGCCTTCTCGCGGTCGTCGGTCGAATAATACTCGAACTCGTAGCCGTGGTAGCTCCGTATGGTCTTCTCGACCTTCGAGTATGCCTGCATTTCGCGCTCGGAGAAGAGGTCGGCAACCCGTATCCTTCCGAGTTTTTCACGATAGCGGTAGATGATTTCGGCGACTGCCTCCATCTTCGCGTAGCTCTTCAGGCGCGTAAAATCGACCGCCCGGTAGTCGTTGAGCACGGCGGAACCCTCTTTCCAGGAACCGTGGGACGTAAGGTCGCGAAGAACCGTATCGAAGCCCTCGAGTGTGGCGTCGCCGGTATAAACTATTTCGAAATGGTCATCCGTGATTCGGATTTCGTGTTCCATCTCCGGCTTCCGTTCCCAAAAAGAATTTTCCCATCAGCACGATATCGTCGTACCGACCATCGATCTTTCGCGACGATACGCGGAGCCCCTCCCGCGCGAAACCGCTCCGATCGTAGAAGGCGATCGCGCGGGCGTTTTCGCCGAAAACCTCGAGCTCGACCTTCTCGATCCCGTTTACTTCCGCGGCATGCCGTTCCGCCATGCGGAGAAGCTCCCGGCCGATCCCCTTCCCGCGGAATTCCGCGAGCACCCCCATGCCCAGAACGCCGACATGAGTGAACCCCTCCCGCCGGCGCGGCAGTATGTCGCACCAGCCGACGACCCGTTCGCCGGAGAGCGCGAAGTACTGGGCGAGGTCGCCCTCGACGATCGACCGCACGAACTCGACCGTGCTTTCCTCCGGGAAGCCCGTTACCGCCGTCAGGTACTTCCGCTCACGCGCCACGGCGTCTACCGCCCGGCGGAACGAGACGGCGTATTCAAGAGAGGAACGAATATAACGGACCGTGTCCATCAGTCAGCCTTCAACGCGTTTCGGCGCGCATTCGCTCCACCCAGGCCTCATCCATCCTGATCAGGCGGTTCTTTTTCAAATTCTCCCGCACGATCCATCGGATATGCTTTCCCGGATCGCCCGCCATCGCCTCGAAGGCCGCCTTCCCCACTTCGGGCGAGGCGGCGACGGCGACGCTCCATCCATACCCGAGAGCTTTCCTGAGCGCGACCTGACCGTCGGTAAGCCGGTCGACCCGCGCGAGTTCCTCGGTGATCACGCCAAGGAGCCGGAGCACGGCCGCGGTCACGGAGGCTTCTTTAAGTAGTTTCGGCTCGCAGAGGGCCGCGACAACCGCGCGCCGTTCGAGGGCGTTTCCGTCGACCCAGGGCCGCAGGGCCGCCATCACCTCGTCCATCCGCCCTTCCGCTATCTCCTGAATCCCTATCGCCACCGCCTCCCTGATCCGCCAGCTCGGGTGTACGGCGAAGGCCCTTACCGATGCGATCGCCCCGGCGATATCATCACCGCGGAGGACACACCGCGCGACGATGCCGCACATCACGACAAATTCCTCGGGCGAGTTGTCGAGTTCGTCGTCGTAATACGAAAGGCACTCCTCGGCCTCCTGTTCGTTCGCGCTCGCGGCGAACGAGAATAGAAGTTCGAGATTTCCCCGGGGGCCGGGGAGACCGGAATTTTTCAGCAGATGTTCGATTCTTTCACTCACTGTGCACGCTCCATATCCGCAATGGCAATTGATTCACGGCTCGCAAAGAAAAAGCATAGCATCCTCCCTCCGATCCGTCAAACGATTTCATATGTAATAGCGCTTGATCAGCGCGCCCGCGGCGGGTATATTTCCGGAAAACGACCGGAGGGGATGATGAATACGTACGCCCGTATCATGTTCGCGGTCTGGACCGCGTTCGCGTCCTCGAACGCGCTCG
>JAGODA010000135.1 GCA_017998475.1 Spirochaetota bacterium
CCCGGACACGGCCGACGCGGGTATTCGCGGCATGGAGAACCGCTAGTGCGCGCCGCTCTCGCCTATGACCTCCGCGATGATTACAGGGCGATGGGGTACGGCGAGGAGGAGGTCGCCGAGTTCGACAGCATCGAGACGATCGAAGCCATCGATTCGGCCCTCCGGCGGCTGGGCTACGCGACCGAGCGCATAGGGCACCTCGGCGCGATACTGCCGCGGCTGCTGTCCGGGGAGCGGTGGGACATCGTGTTCAACATTACCGAGGGGCTCTATGGCATCGCACGCGAGGCGCAGGTGCCAGCCCTTCTCGACGCCTACCGCATACCCTATACCTTTTCCGACACGTCGGTCCTCGCGCTCACCATGCACAAGGCGCTCTGCAAGCGCGTGGTGCGCGACCTGGGAGTCCCCACGCCCGATTTCGCCTGCGTACATTCGCCCGAAGAAATCGAATCCATCGACCTTCCCTTCCCGCTGTTCGTCAAGCCCCTCGCCGAGGGTACCGGCAAGGGCGTAAGCGCCGCTTCGGTCATCCGCGACAGGGAATCGCTGGAAGCCGTGGTCCGCGGCCTCCTGGAGCGCTACCGGCAGCCCGTCCTCGTCGAGACCTACCTGCCTGGCAGGGAATTCACGGCGGGCATCGTCGGAACGGGGGCCGAGGCCCGCGTTATCGGCGTGGCCGAAATCATTCTGAACCGGAACGCCGAGGAATCGGTTTACTCCCTCGCCAACAAGGAGCTCTGCGAGGAGCGGGTCACCTATCGGCTTGCCGACGATCACGAGGCGCTTTGCGCCGCCGACTACGCCCTCGCCGCCTGGCGCGGCCTGGAGTGCCGCGACGCAGGCAGGATCGATCTCAGATCGAACGGAGAAGGCAGGCCGGAATTCATGGAGGTCAACCCCCTGGCCGGCCTGCATCCCACTCATTCGGACCTTCCCATAATCGCCACCCTCGCCGGCATCGAGTACGACGAACTCATCCGGTCAATAATGGATTCCGCGCTCGCCCGCCTCGGCGAAATGAAAGGCGCGCGTACCGGGCGCCCGCGCGCCTGACTCCGGGGATCCGCATGAAAAAGGTCGTCATTCTCCACGCGGAAATCCCGCCGGAGGCCCCGCCGGACGAGCGGGACACGCTCATTCAGGCCGGGGCCGTCGCCGAAGCCCTCCAAAAGCTCGGTTTCACGCCCGTACTCGTGCCCTTCGGCCTCGACCTTGCCGACGCGCGGGCGCGGCTTTCGGCGATCTCGCCGGCGTTCGTCTTCAATCTCGTGGAGGCCGTCGACGGCAGGGACCGCTTCATTCACCTCGCGCCCGCGCTTCTCGACTCGATGGGGCTCTCCTACACCGGTTCGTCCACCGAGGCCGTATTTCTGACCTCCGGCAAGGTGCTTTCAAAACGACTCATGCGCTCCTTCGGCCTCCCCACCCCGGCCTTTATTGCGGGCGGCGAGCCGGCCGACGCCTCCTTTCAACCGGGTCCATACATCATCAAATCGGTCTGGGACCACGCCTCCGTAGGAATCGGCGACGATTCCATTGTCAGTGCGGAGAATCGCGCCCAACTTCTCTCGCACATCGCGCGGCGATCGTCACTCCATCGCGATGCCTGCTTCGCGGAGGCCTATATCGACGGTCGCGAGTTCAACCTTTCAGTGCTCGCCGGCCCCGGCGGATCGGTCGTCCTGCCCCACGCCGAAATACTGTTCCAAAACTACCCGCCCGACAAGCCCCGGATCGTCGACTACCGCGCCAAGTGGCTGGAGGGAAGCTTCGAATACGAGAACACGCCGCGCAGCTTCGACTTCCCCCCCTCAGACGGGCCGCTTCTGGCGCGGCTCGAATCGCTGGCCCTGGCCGCCTTCGGCGCATTTCGCATGCGCGGCTACGCCCGTGTCGATTTCCGGGTTGACCGTGACGCCAACCCGTGGATACTGGAAATCAACGCGAACCCCTGCCTGACGCCGGACGGTGGTTTCACCGCCGCCGCGCAAAGGGCAGGACTCTCGTACGAGGCGATGATCCACAGGATCATCGGCGACATGTAGCGACAACCGAAACCAGATCGACGGAATCACCGTGTTTCGCATTCGGCGCATCTACGACACCACAACCGAGTTCGACCGCAGGGCCGTACAGCAGGTCCAGGAAATCCTGCGCGCGCAGTTCGGCGGCATCGGCGAGGAGGCCATCGAACGCCTTCCGATGGAGCTCGCCAATCCTCTCAAATACCGCTTCCGTTCGATGATATTCGTCGCCGACGATACACGGGGGACGGTCAAGGGATTCGCCCTGCTGCAGCACGCGTCCGACATAGGCTTCTGCTTCCTCGACTTCATCTCGGTGCTGAAGGGCGGCAGCGGCGGCGGGCTCGGAGGGGTTCTGTATCAGCACGTCCGCGATGAATCGCTTCAACTCAACGCTATCGGCCTCTTTTACGAGTGCCTTCCCGACGACATCAGGCTCGTCACCAGCCCCGACAACCTGAAGCAGAACCAGGAACGCCTTAAATTCTACGAGCGCTTCGGGGCCCGCCCGGTAGCCGGAACACGGTACGAAACCCCGCTGGAGCCCGGCGGCTCCGCCCCGTACCTGGTTTACGATCCGCTGCAGAAGGAACGCCCCCTTCGCCTCGAGGACGCGCGCGTCATCGTTCGCGCCATACTGGAACGGAAATACGGCGCCTCCTGCCCGCCGGGCTACATCGACATGGTCGTCGACTCGTTCCGCGACGATCCCGTACATGTCCGCCCGCCTCGCTACATTAAAAAAGAGCAGCCGCCGCGCGCCGTTCCGGTGCTTTCCATCGACCGGCGAATCGCCCTGGTGGTCAACGACCGACACATGATCCATCATGTGCACGACCGCGGTTACGTGGAGTCCCCGGTCAGGATTAAATCCATCCTTAACGGGATAAATGACACCGGTATCTTTCACGAGATCCCGCCCCGTCCCTTCCCCGAACGCATGCTCCGCACCGTACACAGCGTCGAGTTCGTCGAGTACCTCAAACGGGTCTGCACCCTAATCCGGCCCGACGAGTCCGTGTATCCCTACGTTTTCCCAGTGCGAAACGGCAGGCGCCCGCCGAGAGAACTGCCGCTTCGGGCGGGCTATTACTGCATCGACACATTCACGCCCATAAACCGCAACGCTTACATCGCCGCCAAACGCTCGGTCGACTGCGCACTCACCGCGGCCCAGTCCCTCCTTCAGGGCTACCGGCTGTCCTACGCGCTGGTGCGTCCGCCGGGCCATCACGCCGAGCGCCGCGTCTTCGGCGGGTTCTGTTACTTCAACTCGGCCGCCATCGCCGCCGAGTACCTGCTGCGCCACGGCAGCGTCGCCGTGCTCGACATCGATTACCACCACGGCAACGGCACACAGGAAATATTCTACCGGCGTCGTGACGTTCTCACCGTCTCCATACACGGGCATCCCCAGCACGCGTACCCCTACTTCACCGGTTTCGCCGACGAGCGCGGCGAGGAAGAGGGAGAGGGATATAACCTCAATATACCCCTGCCCGAAACCATCACCACCGACGATTACCGGAACGCACTCGGCAGGGCGCTCAAGCGCGTTATATCGTTCAACCCCTCCTTCCTTGTTCTGGCCCTCGGTTTCGATACTTCAAAAGGAGACCCGACAGGCTCGTGGCCGCTTGCGGCGGCCGATTTCGAAAACAACGGATACATGATCGGCTCGCTCCGCGTCCCCATACTGGTTGTGCAGGAGGGCGGCTACCGCATTCGCTCGCTCCCCGCCAACGCCCGCGCGTTTTTTACCGGCCTCTGGGAAGGTTCGTTCGCCCGTAAGCTCGAACGGGCGCGCGCCAAACCGACGGAGAACAACGGCAATGGCCTCTGAGCCCTCGGCACGACCCACATATCGCAGGGAGATCCGCGCGACCGATCCGGCCGAAATCAGGCGGATCGTCGAGTCCTCGGGCTACTTCTCGCGCGCGGAGGTCGAGATCGCCATCGAGCTCGCCGACGAGCGCATCGCGCGGGGGGACGCGAGCGGTTACCATTTCCTCTTCGCCGACGGCCCCTCGGGGCTTATGGGCTATACCTGTTTCGGCCCCGTGCCGGCCACCGAATCGAGCTACGACCTGTACTGGATCGCCGTCGACGAGCCCCTGCGCGGGAGCGGGCTCGGCCGCTCCCTTCTGGAGCGAAGCGAGCGCATCGTAGAGGCCATGGGCGGCAGACGCCTGTATATCGAGACCTCCTCGCGCGAGCAGTACGCCTCCACCCAGGGCTTTTATACCCGCTGCGGATACCGGCGGGAGGCCTTTCTGGAAAATTTTTACTCCGAGGGAGACGGCAAACTCATCTACGTAAAGACGCTGGGCGGGGGGCGCCCGTGATGCAAACGCCCGACATCGCCGGAAAGCTGGTGCTCGCCCCGATGGCCGGCTTCACCGATTCTCCCTACCGCCGGATCGCCCGCCGCCACGGGGCTGCGCTCGTGTACACCGAGCTTGTCAGCGCCGAGGGGATCGTGCGCGAAAACCGGAAGACCCAGGACCTCACGCGTTTTACCGCGGAGGAGAGACCGATCGCCATCCAGCTCTCCGGCAAGGACCCGTCGGTCATGGCCGAAGCCGCGCGTCGCGTCGAGGCGCTCGGCCCCGATCTCATCGACATCAACATGGGCTGCTGCGCGCCGCGCGTCTGTTCCGGCGGCTCGGGCGCCGGACTACTCCTGGACCCCGCGCATGCCGGAGCCATAGCCGCCGCGGTTGCCGGTGCCGTGCGGCTTCCCGTATCCGTCAAGATACGAATCGGGTGGGACGATTCCTCGCGTAACTATCGCGAGCTTATTCCGCGCATCGAGGACGCGGGAATCAGTCTCGTCGCCGTCCACGGCCGTACGCGCGCGCAAAAGTATGCGGGAAAGGCCGACTGGGAGGCAATCGCCGAGATCGCGTCCCTTTCACGACTTCCGGTAATCGGGAACGGCGACATCCTCTCCTACTCCGACGCGCTGGAACGTCTGGGCTCATCCGGCTGCACGGCGGTGATGGTGGGGCGCGCCGCGATCGGCAACCCCTGGATATTCAATGGAACGCGCCCGTCGGATTCCGGCCTGGCCGGTGAGGTACGCACCCACCTCGGCCTCATGAGCGAGTTCTACGGCGAGCGCGGAATAGTCCTTATGCGCAAGCACCTCGCGCGCTACTTCCACGGGTTCAGGAACGCCGCGCGCCTGCGCGGGGAGCTGGTAAGGGCGATGTCTTTCAAAGAGGCGATCATTCTCGTGGATCGCTTTGAAAACGGCGAATTCGACGGCCCCGAGGAGTAGAAGGAGCCGGATATAACGGGCCGCCCCGCGCCGGGACGGAAGAGAGGAGAGCATGGGAAAAGCGGTAAGGCGAACCGGCAGGCTGTACGTAATCGCCACACCAATCGGAAATCTTGAGGATATCACCCTGCGCGCGCTCCGTGTGCTCCGGGAGGAAGTCTCATTCGTCTACTGCGAGGACACCCGCCAGACCCGGAAACTCCTCAACCATTACGGTATCGGCCTTTCGACACTGTCCCTGCACGCCCACTCCTCCGATGAACGGATCGCCGGAGCCATTAGCCGCCTGCACGAAGGAACGTCGATCGCCTATGTGACCGATTCCGGAACTCCGGCGCTCTCCGACCCGGGCAGCAGGCTGGTTGCGATGGCGGGTGAGCACGGCATAGAGACTATACCCATACCGGGGCCCTCCGCCCTGGCGGCGATCGTTTCGGTTGCCGGCTTCCCCGAAAAGGCGGTCATTTTCGCCGGTTTTCTGAGCAAGAAGGACGGCCGGAGGAAACGGGAGCTGGAAAGCCTGCGCGGTCAAAGGGGGATAATCGTCCTGTATGAATCACCGCACCGGATCGGACGCCTGCTCGCGGCCGCCGCCGATGTTTTCCCGGAGGAAAAGGCCGTAATCGGAAGGGAAATGACCAAGATCCACGAGGAATTTCTCAGGGGCACGGTAAAGGAACTCGCGGAGCGCTCCGATACTATTACCGCGAAAGGCGAGTTCACCGTCGCGATATGGAACCGGAACGGTGGAAACGGGGATGACCCCGGGGACTGAGCGAACTCCCCGCACCGGCTGGAGCGGTTAAAAAGTAAAATATTTCTTGCTCTATTCCCGTCTTTTTTATATAATTTCACCGGAGATGTGCAAATATGTTAAAGATTGGACCGATTATACCGATATTAGAAGCAGAATACCGTAAAGGACAGTGATCATGGTTATTGATAAGATCGGGAACATCAACAACATCGTTGAGCCGAAGGGTACGAAATCGGTATCGAGGACCAAGGAAACCCCGCGAAGCGACTCGATCCAGATATCCTCCGAGGGGAAAAAGGCCGCCGAAATAGGGCGCTATACCCAGATCGTCAACGAGGCGCCGGACATCCGCGCGGAAAGGGTGCGCGAGATCAAGGAGCAGATCCAGAACGGCACCTACGACAAATTCGAGGACGATAAGATACTCTCGATGGTCGCCGACAAAATCGCGAGGAATCTGCTTCGAAAATAAACCCATCGAGTCAAAACTGATCGATACGGAGGGAAAAAGCGGAGGCGAGTGACATCCGCTTTTTTTATATCTACGGAAATGCCGACCAGCGCGACAACCATCCTGAGCCCGGAGTTATACGTTCCGACCGAGATTTATATCCGACAGGACATCATCCCCTCGATCGGTTCCATATTGAAGACGATCGGCTCGCGCGTCCTTCTCATCACAACGACCGGTGATCTCACGCTCTTCCACGAGACGATCGAAAAGATGGCCAGGAGCGCCGCGTCGGCCAGTCTCGGGCTCATCATTTACGACGAGATGTCGGACTCTCCGACAACCGAGGACGTCGATACCGCCGCCAGTTACGCGCGCAAGACCCACTGCGACGTGATCGTCGGATTCGGAGGCACCGATTCGCTCAACACGGCCAAGGCCGTCGCCGTGCTCGCCGGCAACTACCTTTTCTGCGAGGATCTTTTCGAAAACCCGTCGATACAGCCGCCGATCGCGCTGGTCACCATACCGGCATTTCCTTCTTTCGGATTCGAGATACTGCCGATGTTCTTCCTTACCGACATTCGCGAGGAGATACAGAAGGTCTACACTCACCGGTACCTGTTTCCGCGGGCCACCATCGTGGATCCCCGGATAAGCGCCCTGATCGACGAGGACACAACCGCGCAGGTGAATTCCGCGACGCTGGCCCTCGCCACCGAGGCGGTGATTTCCAAGAGCACCAACGGCCTTGTAAACACCTATGCCCTCAAATCCATCGACCTGATATTCAAGAATCTTCCGGCCGCCTATCGTGATCCTCAGAACATAACCGCACGGGGGCACCTCTCGTACGCGTCCGTAATGACCGGAATCGCGTTTTCGGTCTCGCGCCTCTCCCTATCCCTGGCTCTGTCGCTGGCGCTGTCCTCGCGCACCGGCATACCCGTACACCGCGCCATGGGGGTGTTCCTCCCGCACGTAATGGAGTACAACCTTACCGCGACCCCGGGCAAGTACGTGCAGATGTCGAAGGTGATGGACGAGGACGTCCGCGAGATTACCGTCATCGAGGCGGCCATCAAGGCCGTGGAGGGAGTACGCAAACTCGAGATCGATCTGGACATCCCGCAACGCCTCTCGCAGTTTGAAATATCCAAAACCGAGTTTTCACGGATAGCGGAGATCGCCATACGCTACCCGTTCATAGAGAACGCTCCGCGCCCGCTCAACCGGGACGAGTTCGAAACAATCCTGATCGCCGCGTACTGAGAACATGGCCGGCGAGACCCTCAGACAACTGCTCGAAAACTACAAAAACGGCTCGATCTCCGAGGACGAGGCGCTCGCCTACCTCCGAGGGCTGCCGTTCGAAGACATCTCCTTCGCCAAGGTCGACCATCACCGCGAACTCCGCTGGGGCTTCCCCGAGGTCATCTTCTGCCAGGGCAAGACCCCCGCGCAGGTCGGGGCGATAGCGCGATCGATTGTCGACCGCGGTTCAAACCTGCTGGCCACGCGCGCCGACACGGCGGCTTTCGGCGCCGTGAGGGAACTGATCCCCGGAGCGAGCTACAACGCGGAGGCGCGGACCATCAGCCTTATCAAGAATCCTCCGCCTCCGGTGAAGGGAGGGGTGCTCGTTGCGACCGCGGGAACGGCCGATATCCCGGTGGCGGCGGAATCGTTCGAGACAGGACGCATGCTCGGACTCGAAATTTCAATGGTAAACGACATCGGTGTCGCGGGCATACACCGCGTCATGCACCATCGTGACGAGATTTTAAAAGCCGCGGTCATCATCGTCGTCGCGGGAATGGAGGGGGCGCTGGCCTCGGTCATCGCCGGGATGGTCACCGCCCCCGTCATCGCGGTCCCGGCGTCCACCGGATACGGCGCAGCCTTCGGCGGCCTCGCTCCTCTTCTGGGAATGTTGAACTCCTGCGTGCCCGGCGTGGCCGTAATG
>JAGODA010000136.1 GCA_017998475.1 Spirochaetota bacterium
ACGGATTCTTCGGCATATGGCGGGTGTCCCGCGCGCCCGCCGGCTCCTGCACAGTATATGGTGTCACCGCCCACTGTATTGACTCCGGCCGCGACTACGATATTTATTTAAAGTGAAATCGCCGCGTCGCGACGGTTTCGTATACCGGCCGGGTCGCGTGATGATCGAAGGCGGGGCCTCCCGTGCGCCGTTATGACGGCGGGCGGCCCGGTTTCGTATCGCGCGCCCGCGCCCGATCATTCTACTACATACAAGGAGCCGCAGTTATGAGAAAAGCGCTGTACGGGCTGTTATGCGTCGTTATGCTGTGCGCGTATTCGACGGCCTTCGCCGAGGGTGAGGCCAAAATCGAAGACGGCGACCTGGGATTCAGCTTCTTCCTGGGAAGCATCATTAACGACGAGTTCTTCGTCGGGGAAACGGACGCCATCGCGCGTTTTTACGGGGTCGGGGTCGCTTATCATCCGCTCTCGTTTCTCTCGATCGAGCCGGGCTTCTTCTTCATGAAGACCGATTACGAGAATGAGAACAAGCTGACCGGACTGGACGACAAGCAGGACCGCCTGCTCATCGGCGGCTCGCTCGGCCTCTACTACAACGCCAACCTTGCGGAAGGCCTGTACGTCTACCTGGGGCCCCGGTTGGACAACGCGCGCTACGAGGAGGACGGCGACAACGGAGACGGCAGCAAACGGGAATCGCGTGAGCAGGCCATGTCCATCTCGGCCGTATTCGGCCTAAAATACCTGTTCAATGACCATTTCGCGCTGTTCGCCGATTTCGGCGTGGGCTACTTCTCCAAAAACGAGACGGAGAAATACTGGAACAACGCGGGGGTGCTCACCACCAACAGTGAGAGGCGCACCGACTATGTCGCGCTCTCGCGCGGACTTCTGGGCGTGGTCTTCTACCTGTAAGGCCTCGCCGCAAACCCGGTTCCGCGCGGGCCACCGGCATGGAACCGGGTGTTACTCCCTCCTCCTTTCACGGTACAGCATAAAAATTTGGTAGGACTGTAGCGGTCGATCAAATGCCATCAGTGTACGTACCCACATTTGGGACGGCATGAAATCCAATGACGGGATGATCTGCAAGCGAAAATCTTATAGATTAAATGCGATAACACGAACAAGTGAAATTGCGACGTAAAAGATCGGGGCTGTTGTTCGTAAAATCAGTTATGTGGGATATAAAATAACGGAAAAATGGTTGACATTGAGTTGTGATATTGGAGAAAATGCGTTATATGTCGTATTATGCGATATATAATAAAGTATATTAAAATTATTATAAACTACGAGGGTCGAGTATGACGAAGTATTTAAAAGCCATGCCTTTAGTCTTTTTGGGGGTGTTCATTTTAACCACACAATTGTTTGCACAGGACGTTTCTTCTGATCAGGCATCCGGTCATGTCGAAGGTGCCAGGTATATGCAGTTGCTTGGTACCATGGGCATGGGCTATGCCCATAATAAAGATATGGACGACAGGATCGAGGGGCTGGGTGATAATGCGGCCGATCAGTACAATACACTTGGAGGGACCAGCGCTTTTAAAAATGATTTTCTGACTTCACGGCTTACCTATGGAGTGGATCTGGATTTCCGTTATCTTGGAAAAAGTCTCGGCATGGGAGGATCCATAGGATTCCATCAGTGCAGGGCCGAGTCGACGGTGTCGGGCAAAGGATGGGCGGATAAATTCACCTTCAGATCAACACTTTCCGTCGTTCCAGTTACGGGGACGTTATATTACAGGGGTAATATCGATGCCGATAGCTTTTTGCTTTTTGGTGTCGGTGCCGGTTATTACATGGCAACATTCAAGGAAGAATGGGAAGATGAAGATACGCTGCCGCTTGACCAGTCTTTAAGTGAAACCATTAAAACCAACACCGTCGGATACCATCTGAAAATAGAGTATAACTATGTGCTCGATAGCGGTATCACTTTCGCGGGAGGTATTCTCGGACGATATGTTAATTACGATAAATTTAAAAATGATAATGTGGAAATATTGTATAAGGGGAAGAGTCTTGAAGCGGGCCTGACTGGAATAAGTATTTATTTATCAGCCGGCATCTCTCTGTAGTTATAGAAAATAACGCGTCATTTTGAGCGGGTGGTGCTCTATGCGCCACCCGCTTTGTATATGATATCAGAATATCCAACATTCTTTTATCAAGCGCCGTGAATCAGGTTCCGCGCGGAACGATGGCCCGATTATTCGAAAAAACCGACAAAAACTTGTTGCGTCGTCACTCATTGTTCCGTTTAAACTGGACCGTCCGGCGCCGCATGCACGCACGGCGGCCCTGTCACTCGACAACACCAGCGCTACGGAGGGCCTCGATCCATGAAAAAAACTCTCGACTATCTCGGGGAGATGAAGGCCGCGGGCCGTAAAATTTCGGCCCTCACCTCGTACGATTATCCCACCACGCTCATCCTCGAAGAGGCCGGCGTCGACATGATCATCCTGGGAGACAGCGTGGGCACCAATGTGCTGGGCTACACCGATGAGACGCAGGTCACCCTGGACGACATGCTCCATCATACCGGGGCGGTGTGCAGGGCGAAGAGGGACATCTTCCTGGTCGTCGACCTGCCGTACCGCACTTACGAAACGCCCGGCGACGCCGTGCGTAACGCCGCCCGCCTGGTCGAGGCCGGCGCCGACGCGGTAAAGTTCGAGGGAATAAAACCCGACATCCTCGACGCGCTTCGTAAAGAGGGGATTACCGTCATGTGCCACATCGGCCTCAATCCCCAGCACGAGCAGGAGGAGATGAAACGCGGCCGCATAGCGCGCGGAAAGCGCCTGGACGAGGCCGCGCGCCTCATCGAGGGGGCGGCCCTGCTGCGGGCGCACGGGGCGGGCCTCATGATCCTCGAGAAGATCCCCGAAAAGGTCTCGAAGATAATAACCGAAAACCTCGGCATACCGACGATCGGCATCGGCGCCGGGAAATACTGCGACGGCCAGGTGCTCATCGTGCACGACCTGCTCGGCATCAACGAGCGGAAGTTCAAGCACTGCCCGGACTATATCGACCTCAGGGCGATGATGATCGACGCCTTCGCGCGCTACCGGCGCGAGATCGACGGGGGCATCTTCCCCGCCGAAAAACACGCCAACATCATCGACGACGCCGAATACCGGAGCGTCGTGGAATGGTGCGCGGCCAGCGGCTACACCGTATGAGCGGCTCGACCGCGCGGTGCGGGAGACGAACCCGGACGATTGCCGCCACACTCATTCTGTGCGCGCTTGTATCCGCGTGCGCGGGCGGGAACGCGGACGTGCGTAACGGGCGGGGAGCGCCCGGCCCGTCAATTCACATGGAGGGCGTATTCATCGAGCGGAGCTTCGTCAACAAGGCGGGAAGGGAATACCCGTCGGTGCGCGAGCTCTATTTCCGTACCGGCGGCGAGGAGTATTTCGTCCGGCTCGACCGCTCGCGCGTAAAGGCCGATCGCCTGCGCGCCCTCGCCGGCAAGCCGGCGCGCGTGCGCGCGGTCAAAGCCTTCGGCCTCTGGGACACCGACGACCCGAATGTGCAGAGCAGGGTGGGGGAGTACCTGATAATCGAGGAGATCGTGGAGCAGGTGCGATAATCGCCGCCCGTGTATCGCGTGCACGAACAGGAAATCGCCGATACGAGTCATTTTGGCGAGGGATATGAGTACACGTGAAAGGAAGACCCATGAAAACCTTAAAGAAAAAACCGAATTTTAAGAATGAAAAGGAAGAGCGAGCGTTCTGGTCCAATCATGACGCGACGGAGTATATCGATTTTTCTGAATCGGGAAGGCTGAGCCTGCCGAATCTTAAGCCGTCCACCAGAAGTATATCCATACGCCTGCCGGAATCGATGCTTCAGCGTCTCAAGGTGATAGCGAGCGGGAAGGACATCCCGTATCAGTCCCTTATCAAGGTATATCTCTCCGAAAAAATCCGCGACGATCAGTCGCGCAGTTAGCGGCCGCACGATACCGCACCCTCACTCCACGTACACCCTGGGCACGCGCGAGCTGATGCCGCACAGCATCTCGTAGGTGATCGTCCCGATCTTATCGCACAGCTCCTCCAGCGGAATTGCCGCGCCGTCCATCTCCCCGAAGAGCAGCACGTCGTCGCCGTTGTAGGCGGTGCCGTCGGGCCCTATGTCCACCATGGTCTGGTCCATGCAGACCGTCCCGGCCACCGGGTGGCGACGGCCGCGCACCAGCACCTCGGCCCTGTTGGAGAGCAAACGGCTGTAGCCGTCGCCGTAGCCCACCGGGAGCGTCACCACGCGCGTCTGCCGCGGCGTTACGTAGGTGTGGCCGTAGCTTATGCCGGCGCCCGCGGGACAGACCTTGAAGAAGGAAACCCTCGTCTTGAGCGACATCACGGGCCGCAGCGCCTCGCCGTTGAAGCGCGCGCCGGGGCGGTGGCCCATGGGGTCGTATCCGTAGAGCATGATGCCGGGCCGCACCATGGTGTAGTGCGCTTTTTTAAAGTTGATGATGCCGGCCGAGTTGGCCAGGTGCACCTGTTCCGGTAGCGTTCCATTTTTTGCCATGGCCTCCACGATGGCGTCGAAGCGGGCTATCTGCGTCTCCGTAAAGGCGGCGTCGGACTCGGCCTTCGCCAGGTGCGAAAAGATACCCTTGACCTTCAGACCGTCGAGCGCCAGGGTCTCGCCGACGAAGCGCTCGGCGTTGTACCAGTGCACGCCGATACGCTCCATGCCGGTGTCGATTTTAAGGTGCACCACGGCCGTTTTGCCGAGGGCCTTCGCCGTGGCGGCGATCGCGCGGCTCTTGTCCGGCGACGAGCTCGTAATCTCCACGCCGTGCTCGATGAACTGTGGGATCTGCTCGGAGTTGATGGCGCCCATCACCACGATCGGCGCGCCTATGCCGCTTTCGCGCAGAAAGACCGCCTCCTCCAGGTAGGCCACGCCCAGGCAGTCCGCCCCGGCGGCCAGAAGCTCTTTCGATACGCGCACGATGCCGTGCCCGTAGGCGTTCGCCTTCACCATCGCCATGAGTTTCACGTCCGGCCCTATGAGCGAGCGGACGATTCGGTAGTTGTGGATGAGGGCGGCAAGCGAAATCTCGGCCCTGGTGGGCCGGTGCGCGTACGCCTCGTGCGTGAATACCATAACGGGTTCTTCCTCCGGATCGGTGTACCATAGGGCGGCGGCGGGGAAAAAGACAATAGAAATTTGATTCACAGGACGTGCCGAAGGCGTTATTGCCCATGGCCGCCAAACGGGAATTCGCGCCGCCGGCGCATGATGCTTGAAAAATTCAACGCCCACGGATAGTATCGCGCATCGACGAGCAAAGGCATGCCGGGTGGCGGCGGTCCCGCCGGCCGGTATCCATCATATCCACGGAGCCCCGAGGTACACGATGTACGCGCGAACTCTCGCCCCCGGATTCGAGATACGCATAAGCGACCGCGATGTGGAGGTCCTCCGGCGCCTCGCCGGCGAGATCGCGCACACGGCCACGCTGCCGGAACAGGAGCGAAACCGGCGGTACTGGGAAAACGTCAACGACAACCGGAAAGGCTCCATCGCCCTCATGATAAGGGACGATGAGATCCCCTGGCACGAGCTGGAGGGTTTCGATGAACTTGCCCTCCGGTGCTCTGACCCGTTCTCCCGCTCGGTGGAACAGGAGTTCCGCCGTACGCTCTTCCAGTGGAGGCGGTGTCCGTGCGATATGGTGGTCGAGCCGTACATTCGTTCGGGTCTGGTCATTCTCGACACCGGCTTCGGTGTCTCCCCGCGCCAGACGACCATACGGCAGGGTGAGGGGAACACGGTCAATGCCCAGCACTACGAGCCCGTCATATGTGACGAATCCGACATCCTGAAGATCGCCGACCCCGTGGTGTCGCACAACGCCGAACTCAGTGAGGCGCTGTTCGGGGTGCGTACGGACCTTTTCGGGGATATCCTGCGGGTTTGGAAATGCGGCGTGTACTTCAGTTACACCGCGCCGCTGGACGATCTGGTGCGTCTGTGGGGGCCCGAACGTCTGCTCATGGACCTGGTGGACCGTCCCGATTTCGTGCACGCCGCCATCGATCGATACATCGGCGCCTGGATGGCCCGGCTCAAACAGTACGAGGAACAGAACCTCCTGGCGTACGACGAGGGAGGGTACGCGGTCGGCTCCGGCGGATACGGGTATACGGGCGATCTCCCCGGCGCCGGGTACGACCCCTTCCGTCCGCGCCTTAAAAATCAGTGGGGCTTCGCCACCGCGCAGCTCTTCGGCTCGGTTTCCCCCGCCATGCACGACGACTTCGGGCTCCGCCACGAGATTCCCATGCTCTCGCTCTTCGGCCTCTCGTACTACGGCTGCTGCGAGCCCCTGCACGGCAAAATCCATATACTTCGAAAAATACCCAATCTCAGAAAGATATCCATAAGCCCCTGGGCGGACGTGCGGAAAGCGGCCGAAAACATCGGCGGCGATTACGTGCTTTCCATCAAGCCGAATCCCGCGATATTCGCCGGCCACTGGGATCCGGAGAAGGCGCGAAAGGAACTCGAGGAGACCCTGAGCGTGACACGGGGATGCGCAGTAGAAATCATCATGAAGGACATAAGCACCGTGGTACGCAGGCCCGACCGGCTTTTCGAGTGGTCGAGGATAGCCATGGAGGCCGCCGGGCGCTATCGCTGACGGCGATCGCACGGATTGCATATCCCCGCTCCGACTAAAAATACTTTACAAAAAATCAAGCCCGTTTTAGCGTAACAGCCGGCTCGCCAGACTGACAGGAAACCTGAAGGCGACGGCTCCATCTGTCGCCTTTTATCGTTCATCTGCACTTCATACGCGGGGTACGCCCCGCATTTCAATAGTGGAGGTCTGTTGGATGCTGAAGGAATATAAAACCGATCAAATTCGCAACGTCGCAATACTCGGGCACGGCAGCACAGGAAAATCGACGCTTTTCGACGCCATGCTCCTCATGGGGGGAAAGATCGATAAAATAGGCAATCCCGCAGACGGTACTCTCACCTCGGACTACGACGACGAAGAAAAGGCCAGACAGATATCCATCCGCAGCGCGCTCGGTTTCGTCGAACTCGACGACGTCAAGATAAACATCATCGACACCCCCGGAATGTCGGACTTCATCGGCGAGGCGCGCGCGGCGCTCCAGGTCGCCGAGACGGCCATCCTCGTGGTCGACGCGGTCGACGGCGTGCAGATCGAAACCGAAAAGGCCTGGCGGTATCTCACGGAGAACAACATCCCCCGCATAATCTTCATAAACAAGATGGACAAGGAGCGGGCGAGCTTCCAGAAGACCATCGACAACCTGGCGTCGAACCTGGGCGCGAAGGTCGCGCCGCTGTGCATGCCGCTTGGCGAAGGGGCGGACCTCAAGGGCATCGTGGACCTGGTCGACATGAAGGCCCTGGTTCCCAAGCCCGACGGAAAGGGTGTGAGCTCCTCCGATGTTCCGGCTGACCTCAAATCGGCGGCCGAAACCCTGCGCAACGCGCTTCTCGAGCTCGCCGCCGAGGGCGAGGACGCGCTCATCGAAAAGTTTCTCGACGGCGGAGAGCTTACGGTGGAAGAGATACGGCGCGGCATCACGGCGCAGCTGAAGGCCGCCAGGCTCCATCCGGTAATCTGCGGATCTTCGCTCAAGTCCATCGGGATACGCAATCTGCTCAATGTCATAAAGGCGTTCGTACCCGCGCCCGAAACCGGCCGCGAATTCGAAGGCCACGGCATGGGCGACAGGGAATCGGTCAAAAAGGTGCAGTGCAAGCCCGACCAGCCGTTCGCGGGAGTTGTCTGGAAGACCTACATCGACCAGTACGCGGGCCGCTTTACCTATCTCAAGGCGGTCTCCGGCGAGCTTCTGCCGGACACCGAGGTGCTCAACTCCACGCGCAACGCCAAGGAGCGCGTGTCGAAAATCTATACAATGATCGGCAACAAGCAGGTCGACATGCCGAAAATCACCTGCGGCGACATAGGAGTGGTGGTCAAGCTCGAAAAGACGATCACGCGCGATACCCTCTGCGACTCCAAGAACGCGGTGGTCGTGCCGCTCATCAATCTTCCCAACCCGGTGTTTTCCTACGCCATCGAGGCCGGTAAAAAGGGCGAGGAGGACAAGATCGGCCAGATCCTCGGCCGCATAACCGACGAGAACCCGACCATCACCTACGCATTCAACGCGGAAACAAAACAGACCGTGCTCTCGGGCATGGGCGAGATGCAGCTGGACATGATTCTGAAAAGCATAAGGGAAAAGAACAAGCTCGATGTGATCACCAGCGAGCCCCGCGTGGCGTACCGCGAGACCATCACCAAAAAGGCCGAGGCCCAGTATCGCCACAAGAAGCAGTCGGGCGGCCACGGGCAGTTCGGCGAGGTGTACATCCG
>JAGODA010000137.1 GCA_017998475.1 Spirochaetota bacterium
GGCGTGGCGAAAAACCGGGGCGTCGTCGATGCGCTCGAGAAAAAGCTGGGAAGCGCGATAGAGGTATCCGCGAACGCGCAGGAGAACGGGGCGATTGGTGCCGCGGTGCTCGCCGCGGAGCCGAGGTCCTGACCTGCGTATACGTCGTCATTTTTCCGGACCGGCTTTTTTACGACTCCTGAACAGACGCTCCCAGAACGCTATTTCCTCCGTGTCGAGCCGGGGGTCGTCCTCTTTTTCGGGAATCTGTTCCTCCAGCCATTTATCCATCGTTTTGGTGAGCTGTTCGGCGAACTCCTCGCTGGTTTTGACCCTGGCGCGAAAACGTTCGACATATCGGATAATGTCCTTGTCCGAGGTGACGACGGTGGTCATGCGGGGATTGAGGTCTTTCTTTATAAATTGCTTGATCAGAAAATCCGCGCTGTATTCGAGCGAGTAATAAATATCGATGGTCCCCACTCTTTCGCTCTTGATTTCCAGGAGCTTTTCCTTTTTCCCGTCGAACACAATCCGGACCTTGTCGCCGGTAATTTTCATGTAATCACGGAGCTTTTCGAGCAGGCCTCGCCGCGCGTCCGAGAGCCTTCCCTGATACATCAGGCCCTCGAGATCGGGGAATTTGTAGATGAGATTGAATCCGTCTATGAGGTAGACCATGTGAGCGGGCTACAGGCTTTTGACGAATTTATCAATCCTTTTCATGGCGGTACGGATGTTTTCCATCGAGTTTGCGAACGAGCAGCGGATGTGGCTTTTCCCGCATTCGCCGAAAACCCCGCCGGGAACGACGGCCACCTTCTGGGCCTTGAGGAGCTTCAGCGCAAACTCCTCGGAGGCGAGTCCGGTCGGGGAGACATCGGGGAAAACGTAGAACGCACCCTGGGGTGACAGGCACGGAAGGCCAGCTTCGTTGAATCGGCTCACGATGAAATTGCGCCTCTTGGTGTACTCCGAGCGCATGTGGGCCACCTCGCGATCGGCGTTCTGCATGGCCTCGATGGCGGCATACTGGGAGATGGAGGGAGCGCAGAGCGCCGTATACTGGTGTATCTTCAGCAGAACGTCGATGAAGTATTTCGGCCCCGCGACGTAGCCGAGCCGCCATCCGGTCATGGCGTGTGATTTTGAGAAGCCGTTGAGGTACACGGTGCGCTCCTTCATCCCGGGTATGGAGATGATGGAACGGTGCTCGTTTTCGTAAATGATGGATGAATAGATCTCGTCCGAAAAGACGATCAGATTCTTCTCGATCGCGATTTTCGCGATGGTTTCCAGCGTGTCGGCGTCGATGCTCGAGCCCGTGGGATTGGACGGATAATTGAGCAGGATGGCCTTGGTCTTCGGCGAAAGCGCCTTTCGTATGCGGTCGATGTCGATGCGGAAGCCCTCTCCGGCGTAGGTGGGGACGGAGACGGCCACGCCGCCGATAAGCCGTATATTGGCCTCGTAGGAGACGTAGCACGGTTCGACGATGATGACCTCGTCGCCGGGATTGACGACGCTTCGAAGCGCGATGTCCAGCCCCTGGGAAACACCCATGGTTACGACGACCTCGTCATCGGGGCTGTATGAGACGCCGTGCTGCTTTTCGATCGCCGCGGTGATGAGCGTGCGCAGTTCCAGAAGGCCCCGGTTTGGCGTGTAATGGGTGTAGCCGTCTTTGATGGCGAATATGCCTGTATCGGAGATGCGCCACGGGGTAACGAAGTCGGGCTCTCCGACGCCCAGTGAGATGCAGTCGGGTGTCGAATAGACGATATCGAAGAACTGGCGGATGCCGGACGGGGGTATGGCCTGTGCCGATTCCGACAGCAGTGTCTCGGGGTTTCCTTTTCTGTTTACCAGTGTGAGTTTCACGGTGTACTCTCCATACGCTATGGCCGAAGCCCGCATGTGCGAACGAAATGCTCAAGTAGAGAGTATCCCGGTAATAATGGCAATACTAATTTTTAAATTTTTATATTCAGACATGAGGAAATTCGTGGGTAAACATGGCCTTTTTAAGGGATAAGCCGTATGTGCCCTCTGGCGCCGGTGTGGCACTCGGCGAGGGAATACGGTCACAATGAGTTAAGAGCAGGACGTTTGCGTTGAATCGTGTGCGGCGAAGACCGCGGGGAGCGCCAGGCGGATTCCTCCGTCCGTTCCAGGAAACGGACGGTGGCCGCTGGGCAGGGTGGTTTCACTTCGGGACTTTCTTGTAGTCCTCCAGGAATTTTGCCAGCCCGATATCCGTCAGCGGGTGCTTCACGATGTTCTCGAAGACGGAGTAGGGAATAGTCGCGATGTGGGCGCCCATCATCGCGGCGTACTTTATATGGAGCGGGTTGCGCACCGAGGCCACTATGATCTCGGTATCGTATCCGTAGTTGTCGTAGATGGTCACTATCTCCTCGATGACGTCCATCCCGTCCGAGGAGATGTCGTCGAGCCGTCCCACGAACGGCGATACGTAGGTGGCTCCGGCCTTCGCCGCCATGAGAGCCTGGAGCGCGTTGAAGCACAGCGTGACGTTTGTCCTGATTCCCTCACCGGTAAGGATTTTGACCGCCTTGAGACCCTCCGCGATGAGCGGGACCTTGATGACGATATTCGGGCCGATCTTCGCGAGGTCCCGGGCCTCCCTGACGATGCCGTCCGCGTCGGTTGCGATTACCTCGGCCGAAACCGGGCCCTCTACCTCCCGCGCGATCTCGGTGAGCACCTCGATGTACGGGCGCTTTACTTTGCTCACCAGGGAGGGGTTGGTGGTGACGCCGTCGAGGATGCCGACCTCGCGCGCTTTCCGGATCTCGCTGATATCGGCCGTGTCGATAAAAAATTTCATGGTTCGTGCTCCTTCTGTTTGTGCATCGGGCCTCGCGCCGTCGCGAAAGACCTCAGTACATGGGCTTGTAATCGAACTGGTGCATGGCGGTGATAAAGCGCACGGTGCGCGTCTTCGAGCGCATAACGACCGAATGGGTCTGCGCGCCGCCCGATACGAACAGTACGCCCGGCAACAGCTCGCCGTTGGTTATTCCCGTAGCGGCGAACACGATATTGCCCTTCGCCATATCGCCGATTCCGTATATCCTGTCAAGGTCTTTCTCCCCGGTATCGAGCACGCGGCGCCTGTCTTCGTCGTTTCGATAAATGAAGCGCGCCTGCATATCGCCGCCGAGGCATTTAAGCGCGGCGGCGGCCACTACGCCCTGCATGGCCCCGCCGCTTCCCATGAGGATGTCTATCGCCTTGCCGTCCATGGCGGTCGCAACGGCGCCGGAGATGTCGCCGTCGTTGATGAGCTTGATACGGGCGCCGGTCTGCCTGATGCTTGCGATGAGGTCTCGATGCCGGTCGCGGTCGAGCACGCACACGGTGACGTCCTCGATGTATTTTCCCTTGGCGCGCGCCACCCGTTTGATGTTTATCTCAGGCGGCTGAGTGATGTCGACAACGCCCTTTGCCTCGGGTCCCACGGCGATCTTTTCCATGTAGATCTGGGGCGAGCTGAAAAGGGAGCCCTTCTCGCCCATGGCGATCGCCGCGATGGCATTGTTGCCGCCATTGGCGCAGGTCGTTTTGCCGTCGAGAGGGTCGATCGCGATGTCGACCTCGGAGCCCGTGTTGGTGCCGACCGTCATGCCCCTGGCGAACGGGCTGTCCTCGTACTCTCCCCCGCTGACGATACGGCCGCGTATGGACACCGACTGGAACACCTGTGCCATGGCCTCGGTCGCCGCCCGGTTCGCCTGTTCGGCGTCGCCCCTTCCCATGAGTCGGCTCGCGTACAGCGCGGCCGCCTCGGTGACGCGAACCACTTCAAGCGCCAGATTTCGGTCCATGGTACCTCCGGAGGGTCGGATCAGCGGTTGATGAGAGTCGAGTACAGCCTAATCTTCCGCCGGATATAATCAAGCGAATATTCGTTTTCCCAGTGGCGTTTATCGAGAGAAAGTTCGCGGTAGGTGGCGAGGATGGCGGCCCACGACCTCCTGAGCAGGATTTCGTTTTTCCCGATACAGTCGATGGTGACGATGAAAAGACGCCCGTTGAGTATGGAGATAAAGCGGTTTCCGTTCGGCGAGAGACTCACCTCTTCACCCTCCAGGCCGGTGAGGAGCGTACGATTGACGGGAGCACTGTGCAGGCAGATAAGCTGATCGTTCAGGAACGAGAGTATCGATGCGTGGCGTGAAAAGGTCATCGCGGTGTTCAGTGACGAAGCGAGCAGTGTGGTGGATGTCTTTTTACGGATATCGTAGCGGTGCACCGAATAGGAGCCGGGGGAGCCTCCGCGGAACGCCAGCGTATGTGAATCGAGCCAGAAGGTTTCCGTGGCGGAACCGACTCCGGGAACGGCGAAGGAGGCGAGCTCGCCAAAGAGCCGCGCGGAATAATTACCGCCGCCCCCGCTTATCACCAGCGTGTGCCCGCGGTCAGGAGAGAGGAGAGCCAGGGTCGTACCCCCCTGAACGGCCATTCCGGCGTATCTTCGTTTTTCCATTAGAAGACGCGTTCGACCGGAATCGGGATAATACTCCACTATTCCTTCGCGCGCTTCGAACACGAGTGAGGGGGTTCCTTCCGGGATATCGAAATCGAGGAATCCCGTCGGAGACGGCAGAACGCGCGTTTTCCCCGTACGGAACGTATAGATCACGGTTTCGCCGTCAGGTACGATGGAGTCCTTCTGGATGAGCCTTTTTAACGCGATAAAGCTTCCGTCGGAGCTGGAGCGCGCGGCGGTGATCACTCCGGGAATGCGGATTATCTCCGAGCGGCGCTGTCTGTCCGCGTTGTAGGTGGATACGATGTTTATGGCGAGCCCGGGAACTTCCTGTATGTAGAAAAGCTCGCGGCCCGAAAGCCATCCCGCGAAAATCACCCCGCGGTCCACAAGGTGAGCCTGTGCGCTCTGGTAGGCGTCCAGTTTCTGCACGGGGAGGCGCCGGGCGACCGGCGAATCGGTCCGGAGATAGATATCGTCGAGGTTGATGTCCCTCGCGAAAAGCGTCGCCGGCAGAAGGACGGCGCACAGCAGGAGAGATGCCCTTGTCAAGCGTCGTCTATTCCGCGGGCCCGTCGTTCTTCCCGTCCTCTGGCGGTCCCTCCGGGCTGATTCGATCCTCTTCTTTCTTCTCATCAGTCAGTGTGGACACCGGCTCTTTTTCAGCTCTTTTTCGCGGTACCGGAGGTATCACGAACTTCTGTCCGGGAAAGATGAGATCGGGGTCCTTTATCTTGTCGCGGTTGGCGACATAGATGAGCGGCCAGAGCCGGGCGTCGCGGTAGACGTACAGCGATATACGCCACAGGCAATCGCGCTTTTTCGGGTTGAACTTGACGACGTATTCCTTCACCGAGGGCTGGATGTACTCCGCCTCATCGTCGACGGTGGGAGGCGTTTTGCTGATCGCCTCATCCTTTCCCTCTCCGGCGGCGAGTCGCTCCTCCTCAGCCCGCTTTTCGATGGCTATGGCCATGGCGTTCAGTATCGCGATCGCCTCGCCGGATTTTTCGATGGAGTTCTGGAAGGCTTTGTTATCGAGGTGGGTCCTGCTTTCGGCGATCAGCGCCTCGGCGCTCTGAATTTCAGTCGTGTATTCTTCCGCCTGACCGGCGTCCTTGCCCCTTGCAAGCGCGGCTTCGGCCGCGGCGAGGTTCTCCTTCGCCAGGGCCTCGTACGTCTTTGCCGACGCGGCGGCCAGGAGCTCGTCGCTTCCGGCAAGTGCACCGGCGGCCTCTTTGATCGAATTCCTGCCGATCGCCTCATCGCTCTTCGCGAGCTTTTCGTCGAGCGCGGCGAGCTCTTCAGGCGCGAATTCGGTCCCGCGGCTTTTTTTCAGCTCTTCGGATTCGGTTCGGATGCGGTCAATTTCGCTTCTGAGTCCCGGCAGGCCCGCAAGCGCCCTTGTTTTCGCCGCGGAGCTCTGCCTGGCGGATTCGAGAGAGGCCAGATGAGAATCCCAGTATGCCTGTTCGGCCATGCGGGCTTCGGCGAGTTTGAGCGATTCGCCCGCGGCGGCGAACTCCTCGGGCGCGAGCTTCTCGGCATAGAGTGCCTCTGCCTCGGCATATTCTTTCCTGGCGTTTTCCATGGACTCGGCGGCGAGGAGCGGAAGGGACTTTGCGATAGCGGCCTCTGATTGCTCTATTGATCGCAGGGCCTCCTCCGCAGCCTTTTTGGTGTCGTCCGCGGCCACATATTCGTGGCTTTTTAGCAGGGAGGCTTCGGCGAGTTTGAGCTCCTCGGGAGCGTATTTTTCCGCTTTGACCTCGACGGCGCGCCCTATGGCTGTTTTCGCCCGGGTCATCTCGCGGATGGGAACGTCGAGCCGGCAGGATACGGTAACGACGACCGGCAGGAGAATCGATGCGAGGAAGGCTGTGCGCCGAACATGGCTGTTTTTCATTTCGTTTCCCTGTGTGAGACGAGTTTTAATGGTTCGAGCCTATTCAAGAAATGTAAATCTTTCAACTAAAAATTCCCCGCGACGGGGCTTTCAAAGCCATCGTGTGCGGTAAAAATTAACTTGACAATTCGAGTAAAGTTTTAATTATTGGGGCACTGTCGCGCGTCGCTCAGTGGATCGGGTGTGCGCCATGGAATCGATGAGTAAACGAAGAAAACGGACAACAAAACCGGCGGTGGCGCAAGGCTCGAACCCATAGCGAAAGCTATGGGTTTTTAATTTTATCGTGACGAGACGGATTGAGATGCTTACTTCGGAAGTGCTGGTGCTGAACGCGGGATTCATCCCGATACGGATTACCTCGGTGAAGGAGGCTATCTGCCTTCTTACGTCCGAGAAAGCGGTATCCGTTGTCGAGAAAGACCGCTACGTGCGCTCGCCTTCACTGTCCATCCGGATCCCATCGGTGATCTCCGTGATCGGTTACAGCAGCTTCCCGAGAAAGAAGGTCGCCTTTTCGAAACTCAACGTCATCTATCGCGACGATATGGCCTGCCAGTACTGCGGGCACCGTTTTTCAATGAGAGAGCTCACCGTAGACCATGTGATACCTCGAAGCAGATGGGAGGCGATCACCGGTAGGGAGCTTACCGACGGCTTCTCGAGCTGGAAGAACCTTGTGTGCGCCTGCCGCTGGTGCAACAGCAGAAAGGGAAACCGGCTGATGAGCGAGATCGGCTGGGCGCTGCTCAGGGAGCCGTTCGAGCCCGAATACATGCCTCATCTGATCATCTCGCAGGACAAGGCCGAAAAGAAAGGATGGCTGCCGTTCTGTTCGGTCAACGTCAAGATCATCGACGTTATACCGGACGGCCCGCCCCGGCACTCACCGCATGCGGGAGCGGGTGTAGTTTAATAGACCGCCTTCGAGAAGAATCTCCCGCTGGCGCGGCGTGGCCTGCAGCTCGAAATCCAGTTCGCGACTTCCCACACGCACGCGTATTCCCTTTCCGCCCGCGACGCGGGAGCGAAGATCGACCGCTTCGAAATCCTGTCCCTCCTCGATCAGTTCGTAATCGGACTCGTCCGCGAAGACCAGAGGCAGGATCCCGAAGTTCACCAGGTTGGCCGCGTGTATGCGCTCGAAGGATTTGGCCATCACGATTCGCACGCCGAGGTGCATGGGGCAGATGGCCGCGTGCTCGCGGCTGGAGCCCTGGCCGTAGCTGTGTCCCCCGACGACGGTCGTGAACAGGCCGCGCGCCTTCGCCTCTCTCGCGCGGGAGGAAAACGCCGGATCGACGTTTTCGAATACGTACTCGGCGTATTTCGGAATATTGGAGCGGTAGATGAGCCGCGATCCCGCCGGCATGATATGGTCGGTGGTGATCTTGTCACCGACCTTGAGCTGGATGATGCCTTTCAAGGAGTCCGCAAGCGGTTCGGTGTACGGAGGATCTCCTATATTGGGTCCTCGGAAGATCGGCGTCGCGCCGTCCGACGGCGGAATGATCATGCTGTCGTCGATGATGAAGGAACCCGGCTGGACGACGACCGGATAGTCGTCGGGTCCCATGTCGAGCGGGTCGACCAGCTCTCCGGCGAGCGCCGAGAGTGCCGCCGTTTCGGGGCTGACAAGATACACCTGCGCGGAAGCGGTTCCCGAGCGCGCCTCGAAATTGCGGTTGTTCGTTCGCAGTGACACCCCTTCGGTCCTGGGCGCCTGGCCCGCGCCTATGCAGAAGCCGCAGGCTGATTCCATAATCCGGGCTCCCGCGGCGATCATGTCCGCGAGCGAGCCGTCGCGCGCGATCATCTCGAACACCTGGCGCGAACCGGGAGCGATCGCGAGGCTTACGTCCGGATGGACCTTGCGCCCCCGCAACACGGCCCCGACCACGGAGAGATCCCGGTACGAGGAGTTGGTACAACTGCCTATCGCGACCTGGTCGATTTTTATTCCCTTGAGGGCCGAAACCTTTTCGATATTGTCGGGAGAGTGCGGGCG
>JAGODA010000138.1 GCA_017998475.1 Spirochaetota bacterium
CACCGTTCTCGCGACCGAGGACGATCCGCGCGTTCCCGATCGGGTCGATCTGATATTCATCTGCGACACCCTGCATTATATTGAAAAACCATCGGCATATGTCTCCAGAATGGCCTCCCATCTGGGTCCGGGCGGGCGCCTGGCGATCATCGATTTCGTGAAGAACTGGCCGCCGATGTCGAACCGTTTTACGGTCGAGGAGCTGAAGGGGTGGGCGCGCGCCGCGGGGATGGAGCCGACGCGCGAATATGATTTTGTTGAAGACGAGTTTTTTATTGTATTTGTTAAACGATGATGCATGCTGTCTGTTTGTACATCGATTGAAGCGGCGGTCGATGGCACAGTATCCCGAGGAGGTAGTATCGCCATGTTTGGAAGGAAAACGATGGTTATTTGCGGCGCGCTCGCGGTTATTCTGGCGGCGTCGTACGGTGCGGTTCGCTCGTGGAGCTCCACCGCGCACGGAATGCTCGACTGGCGCGTGGGCGTACTGTTAAAGTACGCGGAATTGACGAAGGTCGACCTGTTTCAGGAAGGGAGGCCGGTCGCCGATATACGTGAATTTTCGCGCCGGGGCACCGGCATACTGAAAGCGGCCCCCACACCGCTTCCCGTGGTGCGCGATATCGACTTCCCGGGGCCGGCGGGCAGAATCCCGGCGCGGGTGTATGTTCCGGGTGATCAGGCGTCCTATCCCGTCATTATCTACTATCACGGAGGCGGATGGGTGATCGGCGATCTCGATTCGCACGACAACGTCTGCCGCGATCTCGCCGTGAAAGTGCCGGCCGTGGTGCTTTCCGTGGATTATCGTCTCGCGCCGGAGCACGTCTTCCCGGCGGCGGTCGACGACGCCTTCGCCGCCATGCTATGGGTGACTGAAAACGCCGTTTCGATACAGGGAGACCCAACCCGTATAGCCGTGGCCGGCGACAGCGCCGGCGGCAACCTCGCGGCGGTGGTGGCCCGCATGGCACGCGACAGGGGCGTGCGGCTCTCGGCCCAGGTGCTCATCTATCCCGCCGTCAACCTGACGGACTTCTCCACGGACTCGTACAGGCTTTTCGGAGACGGATATTATCTTACACGGCGTTACATGGAAAAATTCCGGGCATACTACATGCCGGACAATAAGAAATGGGCCGATGCGCGGGTGTCCCCCCTGCTTCATGGCGGATTCTCGGCTCTTCCCCCGGCGATGGTGCTCACCGCGCAGTTCGACGTGCTCCGCGACGAGGGTGAGGCCTACGCGGCCGCGCTCGAAAAGGCCGGTGTTCCGGTGACGGCGAAGCGCTATCCCGGCATGATTCACGGCTTTATCGCGATGGATCGCCTGCTCCCGGCGGCGAAAGACGCCCGTCGCGATTGCGCGGAATTTCTGCGTTCCGTATGGGCGCGTTGATCGGTTAGACGAATACTCAGTTCGATGCGCCGTTCCATTCGACCGCCGGCCGTGAGAGACGGGCGGGGGAAATGAAAATGGATTGACAGTGCCCGAACGGCCGCATAACCTCGGCTGATCCATGTGGGCCGCGAGTGAACGCTTCAGGTAATGGGAGTCTGGCCGGCTTCTATAATCCAGGGATTTCGTTCTGAGAACCGGGAATCGTGCGTAAGGCAGTTCGCCGGTCCGCCGGAATGACGACGGGAAATCGAGGAGGTGCCATGAAACGACTGCTCGCTCTGATGATAACAGCCCTGCTTGTGGCCTCGTCGTCGCACGTCGCGGCGCAGGGGGCGTCCGATATCGCGCTTAAAAAGCCCTCCACTGCACGGATGGACCTGGTCGACGCGCTCGTGGCGCGCAAATCGACCCGCGCCTTCGCGGAAAGGCCTCTCGCGACCGACGACCTCGGAGCGATACTGTGGTCCGCCAACGGTATCAATCGCCCGGGAGGAAAGCGCACCGCGCCGGCCGCGTATGGAAGGCAGTATATCAAACTCTATCTCGTTTCCGAGGAAGGCGCCTGGCTCTATGACGCGGACGGCCACAGGCTGGTCGCGCTCGCCAATCCCGGGACCAGAAAAGACGTCGCGACCCAGGGGTATGTGGCCCGCGCGCCGCATGTTCTGGTTATCGTCGCGGATCTCGGCCGTTTCCCGCTCTTTGTCACCGGAAGAGAGGACCGCGTACGCGTCGCGCATTCCACGGCCGGATGTATCGCGCAGAACGTGTACCTGATGGCCGCCGCCCTGAAGGCCGGGACCTGCATGGTCGCCGGGGTGGACGAAAAAGGGGCCAGGAAAGCGCTCGGCCTCACCAGGGACGAGATACCGCTCTATGTAATGCCGCTCGGGTATCCCGAGAAGTAGCGGGCGTCGCCCGTCGGAATCCCTCATGCGCTGAATTATTGTTGACAGACAATAAAAGCGGGTGTTTCTGTATGTCGATTGTTCCGTCTACCGAGACCGGCATGGCCGGTCTTTTCCTGTGCGGAGGAAGCGATGAGCGACGCGAGCGAAGATCTGAAAAAGCGTGCCCTGGCGGATTTTGCCGAATTTATCAGCCCGATGAAGGTTCGCACCCTGAAAAGCGCGGGTATCGATATAATCGAGGAGAAGCGGGAAGGGGCTTCCACGTGGGATATAACCGGCAGGCGGTATATCGACTGTCAGACCGGTTCGGGGATAATGAATGTCGGGCGCTGTAATCAGGAGATCGCCTCGGCGCTCAAGAAAGCCCTCGACACCTACGACATGGGCGTGTTCCTGCTCTGTTCGCGCCAGAAGGCCGATCTTGCCAGAAAGCTCGCGGAGATCGCTCCCGGCGACGATCTGAAGGGGGTGGTATTCGGCTCCGGCGGCGGCGAGGCCAACGACGCGGCGATCAAGATCGCGCGCGGCTTCACCATGAGGCCGGGCATCATCTATACCGAGAAGGCCTATCACGGCCATACCGGTTTTTCGCTCTCGGCCATCGGGCGCGCCGCCTACCGCGAGCCGTTCGAGCCGCTCATGCCGGGTTTCACCATGGTGCCCTTCGGCGACCTGGAGGCCATGAGAAAGGCCGTAACGGACGATACCGCGGCCGTTATCCTGGAGCCGATACAGGGAGAGGGCGGCATCAATATCCCCCCCGACGACTACCTGCCCGGTGTGCGGAAAATCTGCGACGAGCACGAAGCGCTCCTTATCTTCGACGAGATCCAGACCGGCTTCGCGCGGACGGGAAGAATGTTCGCCTCCGAGCACTGGGGCGTGGCGCCCGATGTCATGACCGTCGCGAAATCGCTGGGCGGCGGCATCTATCCCATCTCCGCGACGATCTTTAAAGAAGAGATAATGGACTTTTTCATCCCGCATCCCTTTATTCACCTGTCGACGTTCGGAGGGTCCGACCTGGGCTGCATAGTTGGCCTGGCCACGATAGAGTACATCCAGAAACACGATCTCGCCGGTAACGCGGAGGCCATGGGGCGGCGCTTCGGCGAGGGCTTCGACCGCCTGCTCGGCCTCTATCCCGACCTGCTGCTCGAGGTGCGGCGGAAGGGGCTCATGATGGGATTGCAGTACACGAACGAGTCTATAGGGCCGCGCCTTACCAGAAAGCTCGCCGAGCGCGGGGTGCTCGCCATCTACACCGGAAACGATCCGAGCATCTGCCGCTTCATGCCGCCGCTCGTCATTACGCCCGAGGAGGTCGATTTCGTCCTCGAGGCGCTCGATGGATCGATGAAAGAGCTCGCCGGGGAGAGCGGCATAGGAAGGAACGATTGACGACCGGGCATATCAGGGGGAGATGAATGGCAAAGAAGGAAGAGATCCTGGAGGCGCTTGCCGATTACAGGGTACAGTGCAACGAGAACAAGCGTCTCAGGCGCATGCAGCGCGACTGGTCGCGCCTGCTGCATTTCGTGGCCGAGGACACGGGCGACATTTTCACGATGGACGTGGTGAAGGGCGAGATCGTTTCATACGAAGCGGGGGCGAAGGGTACGCCCGACGTCATCGTGACCGCCTCGAGCGAAGACCTGTGCGACATGTTCTGGGGGGACCTCAACCCGTCGCAGAAATACCTGGCGGGTGAGATAAAGGTAAAGGCGTCGCAGGAGGACGTGGTCCGTCTCGACGCCATAACCATGATTATCTGGCCGGACGTCTGAGGAGGGCCCCATGACCGAGCTCAGAAAGGTTCTAAAGCTCCGTACCGTCGTCTCCACCTCGTCCGGGATGGCGATCGCCACCTCGTGCTACCTGGCGGGAATCCAGGTGGCGACCATAGTGGCGGGCGAGCTGGCCTGGATCTCCATCCTCGTGGCGGGACTTCTGTGCCTGCTTTCGTCGATGTGTTTCGCGGAGCTCACTTCGCTTTATCCCACGGCGGCGGGAATCAAACTGTTCATCCAGAACGCCTTCAGCGAGCGCGCCGCGATAATTATCGGTATGTTCTACGTGCTCCTGGGGATATCGATGGTAGGGGCCGAGAGCTTTCTGCTTTCCAGCGTGCTCTCGTCGACCCTGACGCTGGTGGGGCCCGAGTTCGACCGGTTTTTCTGGATGCTCTTCTTCATTGCCTTCGTGGCCTTCATCAATTACCGCGGCGTGCTCATTACGGGGCTGGTGCAGGATGTGCTTACCTATACAATGATAGCCTTTCTGATAGGGGTTTCCATCTATACCCTCGGCACTCACCCCGTCGACATCACGGCGGCCATTGCGGGCCCCAAATTCACCGCGAACAGCGTGCTCAGCGCCGCGGGAGTGGGGGTTTTCCTGTATGTCGGCTTTGAATGGGTCACACCGCTGGCCGAGGAGACCACCGATTACAGGCTTATCGGCCGGGGGATGCTGCTGGCGATAGGACTCCTCGCCGTGACCTATTCTCTCTTTACGGTCGCCATGTACACCGGTCTTACCGAGGAACAGCTGGCGGGCGGAACTCCGATCCCGCACATTCTGTTCGGGAAAAACCTGTTCGGCGGTCCGGGCGTAATTATCTTCATGATTATGAGCGTACTCGCGTCGGTAACCTCGTTCAATTCGGGTCTGCTCAACACCTCGCGTTTTGCCTATGCCATGGGGCGCGACAATGTCCTCCCGCGGATTTTCACGTCGCTGCACCCCGATCACGCGTCGCCGCGGGTCGCGATCCTCGCGCTCGCTCTCTTTGCCGTTGCGGTAAGCGTGGTGACCTTCTTTACGGGCCTCTATCTCTTTATTATCCTCATGGCGGCCGCCCTGGAATGCTTCATTTACGTCGTCATGGCGCTGTGTGTGATCCGCCTCCGCAGGCTTCAGGGCGAACGCGAGCGGTCGTTTAAAATTCCGTTCGGCATCGTAATACCGGCCTTTACGGCCCTGGTTTTCACGGGGCTTCTGCTCGGCATCTTCGCCGACACCAGCCGGGATTACGCGGGAAACGTACTCTTTGAAAACTACTGGGTCGCCGCGGTGATGGGAGCGTTTTTCCTTCTCACGGCCGCCTACGCGCTCGCCGTCGTGCCGGTTTTAAAGAAAAGGGCGGCGGAGCGTTCGGGCAGGCGTGAGCGCCGCAGGCCGGGCAAAGAATGAGCGGAAAAAGAAGGCGGAATAAATATGACGTATAACGAGAACGGCCTTTCGGGCCGTTCATTTTTTTGTCCGAAAAACCGATTATGTCTCATTTAATGCTTGCAATTTATTTATAAATGCGATATGCGTATGTCACGTTATCCGATATTGTTGTGAGTTTCAAGGGAACGTGGTCGTGCGCGCGTTTTTTTCGAATTATTTCCGCTTTCGCGAAAATAATTGTAAAATATTCGCAAAAAGGAACGAAAACAATAATAGACGCGCACGAACGCACATTCTAACAAACTAATATAGAGGAGAGCTACAATGCCCAAGTGTGCAACCCCGAAGAAGGCGACCGCGGCGAAGAAGCCCGCCGCCAAGAAGGCGACAGCGGCCAAGAAGACCACCGCGAAGAAGCCCGCCGCCAAGAAGGCGACAGCGGCCAAGAAGACCACCGCGAAGAAGCCCGCCGCCAAAAAGCCGGCCGCAAAGAAGGCGAAGTAAACGATCGTCCAGACGAATGTAAAAGGCGGGTTATGCCCGCCTTTTTCTTTGTCTCAAGAAGACGTTGTCCCGCCTTACTACAGAGAACAGATCCATTCCGCGGCCTCGGCCAGATTTCCGGCGATATGATCGGGCGGTATAACAAGCTCTCCTTTATGACGTTCACCGTGGCCGGTGAGCAGGTACACCGTCCTCGAGCCGGCATTTCGACCCATCTCGATGTCGTGTGGATGGTCACCCACGGCGAAAGAGCGCGATAGATCGATGCCGTGGCGTTCCGACGCGGCGGTCATGTAGTGGGGAGAGGGTTTGCGGCATACGCAGGGTTGATCCTTCCGGTGCGGACAGCAATACGTCTCGACGATATGGACGCCCTCCCGCTCCAGCAGGGCATTATACTCCCGCTCGAAAACGCCGTATTGTTCCAGGTCGAATACTCCCTTGCCGATCCCGGACTGGTTTGTTACGATAAACAGGCTGAATTCCTTCGCAAGCCTCTTCATGGCCTCGATCGCCCCGGGAATAAAACGGACGTTCTGGATTTCGTAGAGGTCCCCGACATCCTCGTTTATGGTACCGTCCCTGTCGAGAAAAACGGCTTTTTTCATGCCGAATCGTGTCCTTTCGTGGATTCCGCGGATCGGCCGCGCCCGCGCCCAATCATTATACGCCCCGGCCGTGGCGTCATCAATTTTTATTGCCGACGGTCCGATTGTCGCCGGCTATTGAATCGATGAAAACGGGCCTTCGCCGCCGCGCGTGCAGGATACCGAAATCACGTCCCGGAGGTTTTCGAGCTGGCGCACCACCTGTTCCAGGCGCTGGTTATCGTGAACGAGAAGCAGCATTCTGCTCGTACTGCCGTCCCCCACACGCCGGCAGATGATTCCCTCAAGGTTGAACGCGCGTCGCGAGAACAGTCCCGTAACGTGCGACATCACGCCGGGGTGGTTGCGGACTTTGAGCTCAATTACAACGTTTTCCATACGTTTCTCCTCCTATCATGTCGCGGTTGGCCGCTCCGGGCGGCACTATCGGGTACACGTTGGGCTCCGTTTCGACGCCGATGTCGACGACGCAGGGCCCTCCGTCGGCAAAGGCCCGCGCAAGGCCGGCCGCCATCGGCTCGCCCGTACGAATGCTCTTTCCGGATATTCCAAACTCCCTCGCGATCGCCGCGAAATCCAGCCGTGTCTCGAAACGCGAGGCGATGTAGTTCCCTCCATAAAATAGCTCCTGCTGCTGCCGCACGAGGCCGAGCTGCCCGTTGTTCAACACGATGACGGTTACGGGCAGTCCCAGGTCGGCGAGCGTGGCGAGCTCCTGGATGTTCATCTGGATCGATCCGTCGCCGCTGACGCAGACCACACGCCTGCCCGGATTGGCGAGCGCGGCGCCGATGGCCGCGGGCAGGCCGAATCCCATGGTACCGAGACCGCCGGATGTCAGGAGCGTACGGGGCCGGGTGAAGGGATAGCCCTGCGCGACCCACATCTGGTGCTGGCCGACATCGGTGGTGATGATGGCGTCCTCCGGCGCCGCGGCGGCGATGCCGGCGATAATTGAAAGAGGGTGCTGCGAGCCGTCGCGGGGGGCCGGGAACGGGTGTTCCTCCCTGAGCAGGGCAAGGCGCGAACGCCATTCCCGCCGCTCGTCGATTCGGACGAGCGGCAGAAGCGCCGAAAGGGCCTCGCCGGCGTCGCAGGCAATGGATATATGGGCCTTTCGGATCTTGTCCAGCTCCGCCCTGTCGATGTCTATGTGGACTATCGCCGCCTCGGGACAGAACTCCTGGACTCGCCCCACGGCGCGGTCGTCGAAGCGCGCGCCGACGGCGATGAGCAGATCCGCCTCGTCGAGAAGCAGGTTTGTGTACGGGGACGCGTGCATACCGAGCATTCCCAGGTACAGGGGGTTGTCGGGCGGAAAACAACCGAGCCCCATCAGCGTGAGCGCGACCGGAATCGAGTTTTTCTCCGCGATCTCCCTGAGTACGGCATGGGAAGCCGAATTCATCACGCCACCCCCGGCGTAGAGTACCGGCCGCTTCGCCTCGTTTATCATGGCCGCGGTTCGGGCTATCGCGTCCGTATCGACGGATGGGGAAGGCAGGCGTTCCCCGGTCTCGGGCCACCCGTATACGTCGATTTCCTGTGTCTGGACGTCCTTCGGCACGTCGATAAGCACGGGGCCGGGGCGGCCGGAGAGCGCGATCTCGAAGGCCTCAGGAATGACGGAAAGAAGCTCGGCGGCGCTTCGGACAAGGAAGTTGTGTTTGGTGATGGGTATGGTCATATTGTAGATGTCGACCTCCTGGAAGGCATCGCTGCCGAGCATGGAGGTGGGCACCTGGCCGGG
>JAGODA010000139.1 GCA_017998475.1 Spirochaetota bacterium
CAAGGAGAACAAGATGGACGAGAAGACCGTATGGATCGATTTCGAAACCGCCGAGCGCTTCATGATCGACGTGCTCGAGGGAGCGGGAGTTCCCGCGCACGACGCTAAAATCGTGGCCGAGGTGCTCATAACCGCGGACAAGCTCGGTTTCGATTCGCACGGCATGAACCGCCTCAAGCCCATATACTACGACCGCATCAAGGCCGGTATACTGAACCCCGTAACGAAGATCGAGGTGGTGCGCGAGGCGCCCGCCGTGGCGGTCATCGACGGACACGACGGCATGGGCCATGTCATCTCCAAAAAGGCGATGAGGATGGCGATGGACAAGGCCAAGACCTACGGCATCGGCATGACCGCGGTGCGGAACTCCTCACACTACGGCATCGCGGGCTACTACGCGCTCATGGCCGTGCGCGAGAACATGATCGGCATTACAGGCACAAACGCGCGGCCCTCCATCGCCCCGACCTTCGGCGTGGAGAACATGCTGGGCACCAACCCCATCACCTTCGGAATCCCCACCGACGAGGACTTCCCCTTCCTGCTGGACTGCGCGACCTCCATAAGCCAGCGCGGGAAGATCGAGGTGTACGCGCGCCAGGGGAAGGACGTCCCGGCGGGCTGGGTAATCGACCTGGACGGAAACGCCCGTACCGACACGCTGAAGATACTCGAGGACCTCACGAAAGGCACGGCGGCGCTCACGCCTCTGGGCGGCATCGGCGAGGAGGGCGGCGGCTACAAGGGCTACGGTTACGCCACGGTGGTGGAGATCCTCTGCTCGGCGCTGCAGGGCGGAGGCTTCATGAAGATGCTCACCGGAGTGCGCGACGGAAAGAAGGTGCCCTACGGCCTGGGGCATTATTTCATCGCGATCAATGTCGACGCCTTCATCGAACCGGCCGAATTCAAGAAGACCGCGGGCGACATTCTGCGCGAGCTGCGCGCGTCGAAAAAGATGCCCGGGCACGACCGCATCTACACCGCCGGAGAGAAGGAGCACATCACCTGGCTGGAGCGCCGCGAGAAGGGGGTGCCGGTGGGAACCGACCTGTTGAAGGAGATGCAACAGCTGATCGACGAGCTGAAGCTTAAAGGCTACGAGCTGCCGCTGTAGGCAAGCAAAGACGCCATCCCCCCTCACCGGTGCGCGAGCTTGAGACCGATTACCCCGGCGATGATGAGGACCACGGAGAGAATCCTCATAAGATCGGCGGAATCCCTGAAGACGATTACGCCGATGACGAAGGTCCCCGCCGCGCCGATTCCCGTCCATACCGCGTAGGCCGTCCCCATCGGGATGGTCTTCTGCGCGAGCCACAGGAAGAGGCCGCTCGCGGCCATGGCCGCGACGGCGAGCGCGATGCCGGGCAGCCGGTTCGCCGAGGCCTGGGATATTTTGAGTCCCAGCGGCCAGCCTATTTCGCAGAGTCCCGCGATGACGAGATACAACCAGTCCATTCGAACCACCTCTGTTTTATGATGATATCGTTGTGCGGAGAAAATCCATCATGATCGCACACCACTACTATCGGGAATCCGTCCCGGCCGCGTTACAGCGAAAACGACCACTAAACGACAAACGCGCTTGACATCAGTAAAATTTAACTATACATAATATACAAAATCTAGCCTCGGGCCGGGCCCCGCCCGAGGCGACCGAAGGAGGGCCCGCGATGAGGCTGACAAAAACGGAAAGAGAGATGCTGACCGGAGCGAAGGGCGACACCATTCGCAAGGCCATGGAGACCGTGGTGCGCTACGGCGACACCTTCGGGGCAAAGCGACTGGTGCCGATCGACCACAATCTCCACATGGTTACCTCGATGGGGATCCCCCTGCTTACGACCGTCTTCGAGCTGATGGACGAGCTGATCGCCGGAGGCATACGGCTCGAGCGCCCCTTTACGGTCGATCCGCGGCCCGTCGACTACTCGACCGTAAACGTGGGACCGCTCAAGAAGATCGCCTTCCGGATAATGTACGGCAGACAGACCGCGTACGAGGAACAGCTTAAAAAAATCGGCTTGAAGGACTCGAACGCCTTTACCTGCGCCTGCTATCTGGACGAGGTCGGGAATATCCCGAAAAAGGGCGACATACTCGCCTGGTCGGAATCCTCGGCCGTTGTATACGCGAACTCGGTGCTCGGCGCGCGCACCAACCGCAACTCCGGCGTCATCGATCTCCTCTGCGGAGTGGTGGGCAGGGCGCCGGAGTTCGGATTTCTGACCGACGAGGGCCGCATGGCCGACTGGATCGTCGAGGTGAGGACCTCGAAGACGCCCGAGGCGCAGGTGCTGGGAAGCGCCATCGGCATGAAGGTGATGGAGGACGTTCCCTACATCACGGGACTGGACAAACATCTCGGCACGCGCCTCACGCAGGACGCGAAGGATTACCTGAAAGACATGGGAGCGGCGCTCGCCTCCAACGGGGCCGTCGGCCTGTACCACGTCGACAAACTCACGCCCGAGGCGCGCGAGCGGAAGAAAGCGCTGTTAAAGAAAAAATTCCGGACCTATGTGGTCGACGACGCCGAGATGGAGCGCGTCTACCGAAGCTACCCGGTGATGTGGAAGAAACCGGACGCGCGGCCGAAACTCTGCTTTATCGGCTGCCCGCACCTTTCGCTCGCGCAGGCGCGGGCGTGGCTTTCGGCGATCGAGGGCTCGCTTTCGCGGCACGGACAGCGCTCCGTCGCCGTACGCACGGTGCTCACCACGGCGCCCGACGTGGCCGCCGCGTTCCTGCGCGAGAGCGGCGTGCCCGATCGCCTCTCGAGGGCGGGAGTCACGCTTTCGTCCATCTGCCCGCTCATGTACATGAACAACCCGCTCTGCGGCAGAGAGCCGGTGGTCACCAACAGCAATAAGCTGCGCACCTACACCACGGCCCGCTATTTCAGGGACGAGGACGTTCTCGACATCATCGCCACCGGGAGGGTGAAATGAAAAGGACATTCAGAGGACGCGCGATAATCCCGGGCGAATGGACCGGCCCGTGCGTCGTGAGCCGCCAGGGCGTGAACACGCTCGCCTCGTTCCAGAAGGGGGCGCTCGCCGACAAAAAAACCATCGTCTGTTCCGACCAGAACAACCCGGACCTCTACAACAAGACGCTCTCCGGCGTGGCCGTGTGCCTTCCCAAGACCATCGGCTCCACGACCGGAGGCATGGTTCTTCAGACCGTCGCCGCGCGCGGCGCGGGCCCCGCGGCGCTCCTTTTCTCCGAGCGGATCGACTCCCTGGCCGCCGGGGGCGTAATACTCGCGAAGGTCTGGAACGGCGCGACCGTCGTTACCGTCGACGGCCTGGGCGACGAGTTCCTTCGTTTTGTCGAGGATGGCATGACGGTTTCGATACGGGCGGACGGCACGGTGACGGCGGGCTGAGGGCCTCCCGCCGGCCCCATCGCCGCGGACCCGCCGGATGATTCACCGGGCTTCCCGCATCCTTATTCATATTCTTCCACACCCGGCCCCGGCACCGCGACCCCGGAGGCCGCACTTCCCTCGCCGCGTTCACCGCCTCGGCCCGGCTCCCGCCAACCGGATGGATAATGGGAATAGATATTGACAAATGCGCCCGCCGGGCGCATCCTGATACAGGGTGAGCGGTCGCTCAGCCTGTTCAGCCCGCGTATCAGGCCATCGCCCCATCGTTGTGTCAAATATACAATGGAAATTAAAGCGTGTACCCGCGGGACCCCGTTTACACACCCTACTCCCACAGGAGATCATCATGGGACAGACCGGGACAATCGCCGACATTACCCGAAGCGGCACAGTACTGGCCAATCGTATCCGGATGGTCACCGCGGCCATCCTCATCCTTATAATCGGCGGCGCCGCGGCCGAAAATTCCGCGGCCATCAACATCGCCTATTTCTCGGGCCTTTCCATCTTCATCATTCTCGCGTTTATAAATAACGGGCTTTCCAAAAGGAACATCAGAAGCACCGCGTTCCAGTACGCGACCGCGCTGGTCGAGATCAGCCTGCCGACCCTCATGAAATCGGCACACGCCCTCGCCGGAAGGCCCCACATGATGATGAATGAATCGACGGTGTTCCCCGCTTATCTGCTTTTCATAGCCCTGACCCTTCTTCAGGGCAGAAGGTCGCTCACGCTCGCCGTCGGCGCCGCGGCCGCCCTGCAGTACGCGGCGCTCGTGTTCGTCGGGGTTTTCGTCTTCGACCTGCCCGTAAAAAGCGGGGACTTCCAGTTCGGCCATATCATCATCGACGACGAACTGGGTAAGATCGTTATCCTTGCCGGCTTCACGCTTATCTGCGGGACCATACTCAAAAACATGTCCTCGTTCGCCCGACGCGCGCTGGAGCAGGAGGACGTCGCGAGAAAAAGGGCCGGGTACCTGGAGGACGTGATCGCGAGCCTCGGCACGATGAACCGCGAGCTCTCGGGCGTGAGCGACGCACAGCGCGAAGTCTGCTCGAAACTTTCCGGCGTATCGCAGGACCAGGCGGCCATGAGCGAGGAACTGTCGTCGATACACGAGGAACAGCTCGCCTCCATCGAGTCGATCGCGCTGTCGATGAACGACCAGAGCGCCGAAACTGACCGCGTACGCGACCTGGTGCGCTCGCTCCAGGAGAGCCAGCGCGCCGTTCTCGAGGAAAGCGCCGAACTCCTGCGCAGTATCGAGACGATCGGCGAATCCTCGCGCCGCACCGGCGGGAGCCTCTCCGACATGGACGGGACAATGCGCATCATCAGCCAGGGTGGCGAGGCGATCGCCTCGTTCATCGGCGTGATCAACGACATCACCGACCGCATCAACCTCCTCTCGCTGAACGCGGCGATCGAGGCGGCCCGCGCCGGCGAGCACGGCAGGGGTTTCGCCGTGGTGGCCGACGAGATCGGCAAGCTCGCACTGGCGACCTCGGACAACGCGAAGGAGATTTCCGACCGCGTCGGCCGGATCGGCGCCGATATCGAGAGGGGGGTACACCTGGTGCGCAGGACGCTGGACGCCATCGGCGAAGTGCTCGCCCTGATCGAGAAGAGCGGCGGCAGCATAGACAGCGTTCGCCGGGCGATGAAGCGCCAGGACGAATACATCGGCGCCGTCGGAGAACAATCCGAGAAGCTCGACGGCCTGTCGAAGTCCATCCTCACCTCGACCGGGGAGCAGCAATCATCGATGCTGGAGAGCGCAACCTCGATCCAGAAGATCGCGGAGCTCGCCCAGACCATCGCCGCCCACAACCAGCAGATACTGGACACTGCCGATATCATCGGGACGCGCGCGACGGAGATGAGAAAGATGATGGAGGACATACGCGGCGTCGGCGCCTCGACCTCCGATGGGGCATAACATCACCTCGCCTCAACGCGCCCGTGTCGGCCGGAGCGCGAAGATCGTATTCAACCGGGATTCGGTCGGGCTTCGGACCCGGCACGAGGACGAACGAATCAGCCGATGGAGGTGCGTCTGCGGTAAATTTCCAGCAGCCCTTCTTCTATTCCCGCCCCGCCCTCCATCTCCATGACGATCGCGCCGCGCGGACACGCCTCAACGCACCTGCCACAGCCCTTGCAGTCGGCGGGATCGATCGACGCCCTGCCTTCGCTCAGCCGTATTGCCCGGGCCATGCAGACCTCCACGCACACGCCGCAGCCGTCGCATCCGCCCGCAATGCGGACGGTAAGCCCGGGGAGGCGGTGGATGTTCCGGAAAAAGCCCTCGGACTTCCGGAGGCGCGCGGTGTAGCGTACCGCGCAGCAGCAGTCGCAGCAGAAGCAGACGTTCAGCATCCGCCGGTAGTCGACGCCCCACAGCCACGCGTCGAAACGGTTGTGCACCACCATGGGATACAGGCCGCGCCGCAGCGCCTCGCGCGCGTGGGCGATCGCCTCCTCCGGCGAAACGACCCTCCCGAGGCGCGGGTCGAGCTCGCGCGCCGCGCCGCCCAGTATCAGGCAGCCAAGGTCGGCCGGATATCGCTCGCAGCCGTTTCCGCGGCGGCACAGGCACTCGGTCATGATGCCGACGGTGCCCGCCGAACGTATGATCGTTTCGATGATTGTGGGCGGGAGGATGACGCTTTCGCCCTCCCGAAGAACACGACCCACCGGGATGATGTGGGCTGAGGTGTTCCGCTCGGAATCTCGCTTCCGAAATGGAGAGACGCGCTCCCACAGACGGGAGGGTTTAAAGAAGCGCATCAGGATGTCATAGAGTAATCGGGAGCGTCCCATGTGAGAGCCTTGTATATATCGTTTCTTGAGGTATTGCCGACCGCATCCGCCGCGTCACCGTTTCCTGAGGATCTATTTATTGCTCGATATCGTCAGCGGCTTGACGCTTTTCGCCGCGGGATAATCCCAGAGCCGATAATTATTTATTTTCTTTATGATCTTCAGAATCCTTTGCTCCGGAATCCACCTTCGAAAGATCCTCTCCCGTTAAATCGATCACATTCCGATCTTCGGGCGGAGGAGTCGATTTTGGGAGAAAAGAAGTCCTCGAATCCGCACCCTTTTTCTTTGTCACCATACTACTCCTCGCACTGTTTTCCCTAGTATGATTATTTTCACGGGAACGCGAGCGGGAATACATTCCGGTATCGAATCCTTCGAGCGTTGTGTCCCATATGGAAGAATATATTCGACGCCTCGCCGGGTCCGAAACAGAATCCTTGAAATTGGGATAGTCGATTGACAGAACCGCGTTCGCAATTCGATCGGCTACGACTTCCCGGCCGATATTCGACCGAAACGCGTAATCGGAACCAGATGTTTCGATGACCCTGGCATCCGGGAAAACCGACTCGATATCCCCGGAACGACGGGCCCGAACCAGGAGCATGCCCGGAACATCATCATCCTGAACGATGGAAAGAAACGCGTTATTCATATAAATCCACATGCTCACCCTCCCGCCTGACTCATAGAATCGGTTCCGGAAGAATATCACTTCGCCCATCTAATATTTGCGTAACGGCTCATCGCTCCATATCCGGAGACTACAATCAATACTCCAATCGATTACCAATGTCAATACGGTTCGTCCCGATATTCGCTGGTCACACCGTCGTGTACTGTACGATCAGCAAAGTGGGAACACGGTCGCCCGAAAGCGGTGAGACCGCCGCGCAAGTCCGGGCTGCCCAAATGTAATTGTTTCAGACCGCGCATTCGGCTCCCAGCATCCCATTTCCCGCGGTTCGCCCATTGAAGCACTGCACGCAAGCAACCCGTATCGGCGGATTGCATTTAGCGCCACGGAACCCGTCGACCTATTATTATACGACAGAGGGAAGGCCCGGGAAGACCGTCACGTTCTTCGGCTTCCGCCTTTCGATCATCCAGGCGTCAAGCTGTGCCTGCATATTCAGCCAGCTTCCAACCGACGTTCTAGTCGCCAGCGCGATCCTCATCGCCAGGTCCGGAGTGAGCCGACCGCGCGCATTGGTCAACGCGGAGAGTGTCTTACGCGAGGTACCGAGCAGCCTTGCCGCCTCTGTCACGGAAAGACCGAGTGGTTTCATAACTCCCTCATGGAAGAGAACCCCGGGGTGAGCCGGTTTTATTCCCATCTTCATGGCAAACCTCCCGCAATGATAGCCGTTGTGGTTAACGTCCGCCAGATTGTCGTTCTCAAAGCGGAGCAGAACACTTCCGTCTCAATTTACTGGCACCGCAAAAAGCCGGCCAGATCTCCGCACAGCTCGTTGAACTTGGACATCGGGAAGCTCATGCTTATAACGCTCGCTGCCATATTGAGACTTAATAAAAAACATCCGTCTTTTTTTACAGCCCGGCGCTTACTACTCTATGCTCACGGCCTGAAAATACTCTTGAAGTACTTTGTGTTTAAATTCTCAATCACACCATAGATGTAACCATAATGGTTACATCCGTCAACTATATCTCGAAATTAAAAAAATTAAAATATACGATTTATCTCACAAGGCTGCATATGGTTGTTTCAATCCACGCGTTCGGCTCTCGACATCCTGTCTTTGCCGACACTTCTCACATCCAGTAGGCCGCCCAATGGGGCGCAACAAACCAGCATCAGCAAGACAGGCAACCAGTTCCGATCCATGCATGCCGGCCAGGACGCCCCAATGTCGGCGCGGCGACACGAGGTCGCGTCTCGCGCCAACCCCGTGTGGGACGCGACCGTTTTTTGATTTTGATGTCACGCCGGAACAACTCGTTTCAATCCACGCGCCCGCGTGGGGCGCGACGTTATTTTAATCCGCGCCAAAACCTTATCGTGCCGTTTCAATCCACGCGCCCGCGTGGGGCGCGACCCTGTAGCCTATCTCGGTACGGGCATAT
>JAGODA010000140.1 GCA_017998475.1 Spirochaetota bacterium
ACGCGGCGGGGGGCGCACTCGAGTGTGTGGCCGCGGTGACGGACCACTGGATCAACCGGTACGGAATATACTTTCCCACCTACCCGGAGTTCGAGTTTATCGCCTGGAGCGAGGCGTCCCTCTATCTCACGCTGGGACTGCTGGTGCGCCTGCTCGTAAAAAGCGAGCTCGCGCTCCGCGCCCTGCGCCGGGAGCGCCTCGAGCGCGAGATGAAGGAGGAAAAGGTTTTGGCGCGTGTTTCGGCGGCGTCCGGGAGGGGCGTCCGTCCGCCCGCGGAAGAGGAGGGCCGGAAGGCGCCCGCTTCTTTCTCCGGCAGGGCCCGGCGAGCGGCGGTCCCCGCGCGCGCGGTGGAGCCGGATGTGGACATGGCGAAGGCCATTCCAATTGATTCGCAGTCGTCGAAGCTCGCCTTCGTTATCGAGATGGCCATACAGCGCGGGCACTGGGTTGCGTTCGAATACGAGGACAGGCGGTTCAACTCCACACGGCGCTGGGTGAGGCCGATTCGCGTTCTGTCGTACCGCGGGGAGGTGTATATGACGGGCTTCTGCCGTCTCCGCGGGGAGGAGCGCACGTTCCGGATATCGCGCATGAGCGCGGTGCTGGTGGTTCCGGACCGCAGACCGGAGAGCAGAGGCGCCTGAGGTATACGCTGAGGATGCAAGCGTCCCCGTATATATGGGGAACGGTGATGAATAACAATAATAATTCGGAGGATGATATGGGAGCTCTGGCTGGTTTCGGCATGTTCGTGTGGGTGATTGCCGTGGTGTTGGGCGTATATCTTCTCATTATGCTGCTGTTGCTGCCGCATTACGTACGACAGATCCGGAATGAATTGAGGCTTATTTCCAGACTGCTGGGCGGCGACACGGTCGCTGCTCAATCGTTCGACGGTCTTACTCCGGAGCAGATAGTGAGCGGCGACGGCGACCGTTTTAAAAAGGTCCGAGCCCTCGCGGACCTTCGGGATGCCGGACGGATTACGACCGAGCAATTCGAGGACTACAAGGCGAAGCTGTAATATCGGTCGTCGTCCGGGAGGGCCGCGCGGTGCGTCGCGCGCCGTTATCTCCGCGCTGCAGGCGCCTGACAATCCGCTCGGATTCCTCCCACAGCCGCCGCGCGAGCTCGGGGTCCCTCGCCCGCGCGGAAGGCCTGGCGATGTTGCAGTCGGCGAAGTATTCGCCGCTGACGGCGGCCGTGTCGGGATGGGCCGCCACGTAGACATGCGTCGCCGCGCCCTGCGCGATCGTTTTCAGGAAGAGGGGTCCCATCGCCGCGAAGATGGTTTGTAAACCGCTCCACATGTGCCGCCCGAGGTTTGTCTTGATAACGCCGGGGTGGAGTGAGTTCGCCACGCGCGCGCCGGGTTTGAGGCGCCGGGCGAGTTCGAGCGCGAACAGAGCGTTGGCGAGTTTCGACTGGCCGTAGGCCTTCCAGGCGCCGTATCCTTTGCGCCCGTCGAGGTTGTCGAACTCGATCCCCGCGCGCGGCGCCGCCATGTGGGCGGAGCTGCTCACCATCACCACCCGGCCGTTTTTCGCCAGACCGTCCAGAAGCCCCGTTACCAGCATGAAGTGCCCGATATGGTTTGTGAAAAACTGCGCTTCGTATCCGTGTATCAGGGTTAAACGCGGCAGCGCCATGATGCCCGCGTTGCATATGATCGCGTCGAGCGGGCCCGTTTTTTTCACCGCGGCAACGCAGGCGCGAACCGACGAGGGCTCGGCCAGCTCGCACGCGGCGGGCGCGGTGTCCCCCTTCACCGAGGCGCATGCCGCCGCGGCAGTCTCCAGGGAACGCGCCGTACCGATTACCGCGGCGCCCCTCGAGGCGAGCACGCGCATGGTCTCGTAGCCGAGCCCCGAATTGCATCCGGTGATGAGATAGCGTTTTCCCTTCAAATTCAGACCCGCCGCGACCGTCTCGGCGCTTGATCCGTAGCCGAAGCCCGACGGGCCTCTTCCCTTGAGCAGCGCGATAAGGGACATGTGCGCTCACCTCCGTGATCGTGTCGTTAACGCGTACCATACTGTGCCGGAAGTATATCCGGTTCCGCGCGAACAGCAAAGGCTTTTACAGGGAATGATTGAGCGTGTCCGGACCCAGATAGCCGCCGAGCCTGTGGACGTGCTCCAGCAGTTTTTTATACTGCGGCGCCTTTTCGAGCACCCCGGGGCAGCCCACAAGCACCAGGTGCTCGCGGGCGCGGGTGAGGGTGACGTTGAGCTTCCGGTCCACCGTGCCGTCGGGGGAGAGCGACTGCGCCTGTTCGATGCGTCCCGGGTGGTTGAGGGCGAACGACACCACGATGATGTCGCGCTGGCTCCCCTGGAAGCGCTCGACCGTGTCCACGGTGACGAGCGCGTCGAGATCGAGCGGGGAGTCGATCTCGGCGATCTCCCTTCGTATTTCGCCTATCTGGGCGCGGAAGGGGGTGATGACGCCGAGCGACCTGGCCGAAAAATCGCCGCCGAGTACGCGAAGCGCGCATTCGACGATCCGCCGAACCGCGCGCGCCTCTCCCTTATGGGTGCGCGTTCCCGATTCCGCCGTGGATGGAAGGAAGACCACGCGCGCGGAGCCGAGCGCGCGCTCGAGCCCGTCGGTCGAGGCGGGATCGAACATCCCCCGCGCGGCCGTCTGCCGTTCGAGCGCCTCCATGAGCCTTTCGCCGTAGTACTCGCGGTTTGAGAAGGCGGCGATGTCGCGGTGCATGCGTCCCTGGGTGACGAGCATGCCGTGCGCCTCGCTCCAGCCCTTCGCCGCGGCGTTGGCGAGCAGGCGTTCGAAGAGCGAGCCCGCAAGCGAGGCGAGCCCGGCCTTCCGGAGGCCGTCGTCTTCCACCGCGCAGTGGGCCGCGGGCTGGGTCACCACGGCCGGCAGCTGTTTCTCGTCGCCGACGAGGATGAAGCGCTCGAAGCGCGCGAGCAGTCCCGCCAGGGCCGGCTCGGTGAGCTGGGAGGCCTCGTCCACAATGAGCGTGCGGAAGCGCTTTATCCGGAAGACCGCGGGCGAGCGGTGCGCCGTGGACGCCGTCGAGACGAAGACGCGCGCGGCGCGCAGGCGTTCGTACAGCTCCGCGGGGCCCGTCGTTTCCCCGGACTGTCGCGAGTTGTCCGCGCCGCGGCCGAGCCTGAAAAAAGGAACCGGGGCCGCGGCGAGTGTGTCGCAGATTTCGTCCACCGCCCGGTTGGTGAAGGCGATCACCATGAGGTTCTCGTCCGTGCCGCGGTACAGGTGACGCACGATCTCTTTCAGCGCGATCGAGGTCTTGCCGGTGCCCGGCGGGCCCTGGAGGAGGTAATAGTCGCGCGCTGAGAGGGCGCGCGTCAGGGCGTCCTCCACCGCGGGGTCGTTCCCGGCGTAGTCGAGCGGCACGGGGCAGGTCTCGTCGAAGCGCGGCCGTGTGAGGCCCATAATGAGCGCGCGCCTGTCCGCCGGCGCGGAGAGGAAGGCGTAGAGCGAGCGGTAGAGGTCGTTGAAGCCGGATTCCATAAGGTCGCGCTCGAGCGACCAGAAGGGGAACTGTTTGAAATAGCGCCGGTCGGCGTGCCTGTTGCGGAGCGCGATCGTCACGCTGTCGGATGAAATGGCGCGTACCACCCCCTTCAGCACGGTCCTTTCCCAGGGCCGCGACTCTCCAAGCTTTTCGACCGGATACAGAAGACAGATATCGCCCTCGCGGAACCCGGTTTCCCTGTCGCTCAGAAGGTTGCGCCTGAAGACGAGGTGGAAGCGCCCGAAATCGCTGGCCTTTACGTCGATTTCGAGATAATGCAGTATCGAATAGGACTGCTGTTTCTGGTCCACGCCGGCGTTCCACAGCGCCGCGTGCCCCGAGGCGGCGCCCCGGTCCGCGGAGCCCAGCTTTGCCGTCCACTGCTCGCGCGCGACGAAGGAAACGAAAGCGAAAAACCAGGCGCGCTCCAGCGGGGAGGCCGAGTCGAGCGTACGGCGGAACTCCCCGGCCCATTCCATAACAAAGGGAGCCGCCCCCCTGAAAGCGTCCGGAACGATTGAGTCCAGCACGGAGGCGTCGCCGGAGGCCAGCCTTCGCTCCAGGGCCACCACGCGGTTGCGCGCCATGAGAACGTTCTGGCGAGCGGTCGTCCCGCTTTCCACGCGGCGCAGCGGCGTTCCGCCGCCGGAGTCGGAACAGTAGAGGATGCATCCCGTACCCTCGCGCTCGGGGAAGGTGGAGTCGAGCATGAGCTCGTAACACAGGGCCTGCGCCTCGTCGTTCTTCCAGGGGCCGCTCGAGCCGGGCGCCTTCCCCGATTTGAGCTCTATGACGTCCCTGCGCGCGCCGCCGTGTTCCAGCAGAAGGTCCAGGCGGCCCTGCAGACCCCAGCGCGGCGATATGAAGCTTGGCTCTATGTGGACCGCCGGCGCGCGGAAATCGGCCAGGCACTTTTTTAAAATACCGTGGTGGGCCCTTGCCGCCTGGGCGAGCGTTTCTACGACCGAGGCGTCGGGGCCGGCGTCGCCGTGCATGAGGGCGGCAATGTCCATGGCGCACTCGGAAAGCGCTTCGGCGAACAGCCTCTCGAAGGGGGCCTTCCCGTCGGCGACCAGGCCGTCCAGCAGGATGTTGGCTATGGTCCCCCGCACGATCGGAAGCTGGATTTCGTACGGTTTGAAACGGTTCAGCATATGCAGAAGCGGGTTTGTTCCGTTGTGCGCAAAACAGGCGGCCACCGCCGTGGCGTCGACCAGGTAGTCGGGTTCGAGCACGACCATGGAGTTGCGGCCGGTGGTGTACAGGCGTTCCTGGTTCGGGCGTTTCTCGATGTCGAACAGGTGCACGGTCGCGCCGACCCATGCCAGATCGGCCATGTCGCCCATCTTAAGCCCCGGGGCGGTGCCGTCGTAGTCCCAGAAGGAGACGCCAAGGCCGTCGCCGTCGACGTCGGAGCAGGCGAGAAAGCTCTCGGCCTGCTTTCCGTCGTTCTTCGCGCGCTTCAGGGAGCGCACCGCCGCGCGCAGAAACGGAACGCGCTCCCTGGGCGCCGCCTCCTTTCCCTTCATGGTGAGATTGGCGACCGGACGATAGCGCGCGGCGAGCGCTTCGGGCGGTTCGACCGTCGAGAAGCGCTCGATCGCGCCGCACAGGGTCTTCAGACACACAAGGTATTTCTCCTCGTCCGGAACCGGGTGTTCGGGGTGGTGGAATAGATTGGTATAGGAGCGCAGTGCGACGAGTTCCTTCTGGAAGTCTTTTGATACGGAATATGTGTCGAAGATGAAATACATGCGGCCGGCGTTGTCGGAGGCCAGGCACAGGCGCTCATCGCGCGTGAGGTTCAGAAAGAGCTCCTCCAGCAGTACGCGAAACCGGTCCAGCTTGAGGGGGATGTCGTACGATGCGGCGTCGATCTCGCCGGCCTGGCCGTAGAGCAGGTCGGCGGTTTCGGCCGGAATTTTCTTCATGGCTGTGCCCTTTCTGTTTTTCCGAAAGCGCGCCCGCGCGGGGTCACTTTCCGTAATACACGTAATTGTACAGCGATATGTCGCGTTCGCCGAAGCGCTCCTCAAGCGTCCGGAGCGCGCGGGCAAAGGCCCGCGCCGTGGGCGTTTGCCGGGCGGGCGCGGTGCCGGTAAGGCCTTCAAGAAACACGCGGCTCCGCTCGAGCTCCAAAAACCAGCGCGTGCCTATGTACGCGCGCGCCCCGACGCGAATCGCGCCGCGAGCGAAGGAATGTGACGCGAAGGGCATGGAGCGCGCGCTGTGGCAGGAATTGGATATTATGAGGTCCGGGGGCGCGGCCTCCAGACAGCGCAGGTCGGAGCAGTTGAATATCTCGCCGTTCTCGCAGCGCCATCCCGTGTTCTCATCGGCGGGGCCGTATTCGGAGTGGCCGAAATAGAGCACGGTGTCGTAGCGCCGCGCCCCGAGTTCTTTAATGAGCGCCCCGCGCGATTCGGCCCGCACTCCGCGCGCCTTAAGGCCGAAACGCGCGGCAAGCTCGCCCGGCAGCGCGGCGATTTCGTCGAAACGCGGGAGCCCCTCGCCTGAGCCGCGTATAACGAGAAGTCCCTGTTTGGCGGGCGCGCCCGGACCCGGGCGCCGGTAGTCCATGGTGAGGTTGAACATGCGCGCCACGGGAAGCGGGGTGCCGTACAGCCGGTTGAACGCGAGCTCCCAGGGGATGCCGGCAAGCTCCGTGTCCAGATGCAGGCGCAGGCCGTCGCGCGCCTCGCGTATGCGCTCGTCCAGTCCCGGCGGCATGAGCATGGAGCGCACAAGGCCGGCAAGCTCGTCGAGCTCGCGCCCGGAGTCGTCGCCGCGCAGAATGTTCGCGTTGATCCGTTCGTACAGGGAGTCGATTTCCTCCCGCACCGTCCCGACGATCGAATCGCTGAGCCCCTTCAACGTGAACCTGTAGGGGGTGCCGTATTCGTCATAATTGAAAACGACCTCGCCGGGGGTAAGCGATACGGTAAGGCGCGGCACCGCCTCCATGCGTATGGAGGTGGGGCCCTCGCGGTCCGGGGAGTGGATGTAGATCGACTCGCTTCCGGGCTCGGGGAAGTCCGAGTCGGGTATATACGACTCGCTGTCTATATAGCACAGGTCGAGGCCCAGCTCGCGCGCGATGAGCCCGAGCTGCACCGAAAGGATCTTCTTGCCGCCGGTGATGTCGCACAGCGTGTAGCCGCTCCGGGGGACGGCGAGCTCCTCGCGAATGACCGCGTAGTTCGCGTCGTGATCGGCGGAGGAAAGCTCGATGGTCCTTATTCCGTCGCGCGGTATTGAGGCGTCGAGCGCGGGAAGCACCTTTTCGCGCAGAAGTGTGCCGTGGCGCGGGGGATGGAACAGCACGAGCTCCCGCGGCGAAAGGGCGTTGGCCACTATGAGCGAGGGAATGGGATTGTGCCCCAGCGCGAGCGCCAGACGGGCGTACCGGGGTATAAGCCCGGAGCGGACCTTCTCTTCAAGCTGTTCCCGGAGGATTCCTGTTATGCGCGGACGGACCTCGTCGAAATACAGCCTGAAGCGCTCCTTGCGTTTCGCGGCCTTCAGGCGCCCTGTGAGTTCCGGATCGACGGCGTGCGCCGGCCTCTGCTCGATCAATAGGGTGCTTCCTTTCTGTTTATGGGATTGAACGGTTCGCGCCTATCCTGCGCCCGTCGAGTGTAAAATTCAAGCATTTTGCGCGTACCGCGCGTTTTTTGCCGATATTCCCATGGCATGGGCCGTCATACCATGTGAGGCGCGGGCATGCATGCGTACGCATGGGGTGTCCCTCGCACCGGGTAAAAGGGTTGACGGATGATATATTCGATGATCACACTGTTCCATCACTGTGGGAGCCACAGCCTTCTTCCGATGAAATCCGACCGTTCCGGGGAAACCGCGGACCACCGCGACGCCAGGGCCGCAATAGCGAAGCACGACGCGTTCATACGAAAGTGCGTCGACGGGTTTGCGCGCAAGTACCGCGGCCTTGCCTGCGAGCATGACATCGACGACATCAGGCAGGAGATATACATAAAAATCCTCGAAGGCGCCCTGCGCTCGTATCGCGGGGAATCGCCGGTGGAGGGTTTTCTGTTCCGGATGATACGCAACGCCTGTTACGACCATCTGCGCAGGATCCGCTCCCATAGAGAAAAAACCGAACAGTACGATGAAGGAGCGGAGGCCGGGCCTTCGCGGGCCGGGTTCGAGCGCGAACTGGAGGAGCGCGAGGCGCTCGACTTCGTCAGGGCCGAAGCGAAGAAGCTCCCCGCAAAGCAGGCCCTCATCTTCACCATGATCGCCCTCGACGGCATGAAACAGGAAGATGTGGCGCGCGCCCTCAATCTCCGGCAGTCCACCGTCTCCGAGCACTACGCGAAGGCTAAAAAGCTCATGCGGTCCGCGGCAAAAAAGCGCTATCCCGACATGGAGTTCGCTTAGGAGGGGCCATGGACGAAAAACGCCTTCAGAAAATTCTCGACGCCCCTCCCTGCCGCGACGATATGGCCGAGAGCGTGATGGCCTTCGCCGAGGGGCTCGTCGACAGTGAATCGGAGCGCGAGCGGATAATGGCCCACATGGCCGAATGCGACTCGTGCCGCTACCTATTCGAGGACTACCATATCTGCGAGGAGGCGATGGCCGAAACCGCGGCCGAAGACCGCCGCCCCATGCCCTCGGTCGCCTTCGCCCTGGCCTCCGGCGCCGTGCGTCCGTCGCTAAGCCCCTACCTGGACGCCGGCGCGCGCGCCCACGTGCTGGGCGAAGCCGGCGCGGGCGTGGTCGATTACCGCCTGCCGATTGCGGACAGAGACCTGCCGCTTCGCGTGGTTG
>JAGODA010000141.1 GCA_017998475.1 Spirochaetota bacterium
GGTTACGGTCACGAACGACGGTTTCATCCGCCGTCTCGCCGTGGACACGTTCAAAAAGCAGCGGCGCGGCGGAAAGGGCGTCACCGGACTTTCGTCCAAGCGGGAGGATTTTATCAAGCTTATGATGGTCGCCGCGACTCATGACATGATTTTCCTCTTCTCGAACAAGGGAAAGATTTTCGGAATGAAGACCTACGAGCTCCCGGAGGCCTCCAAAACCAGTCGAGGAAAATCACTCAAGGGAATCATAAACCTTGCCTCCGGCGAGGACATTACGGCCATCTGCGCGGTCCCCGACATGGAAAGCGAGATGTACATCTGCATGGTGACGAAGGGCGGCATACTGAAAAAAACCTCGATCGATGATTTCCGTAACGCCAAAAAAGGTGGCATAATAGCGATCAATCTTAAAAAGGACGACGAGCTCTCCGAGGTCAAGCTCGTAAAGGGCGATGACGATGTCGTGATCGCCTCGCGCAAAGGGCTTCTGGTGAGGACCAATATCCGTTCCATGCGCCCGATGGGGAGGAACTCTTCAGGAATCATCGGCATGCGGCTATCCGCCGGCGATATGGTGATCGGCATGGACGTGGTCAAGAAGAACTCTTCGCTCTTCGTGGTCACCGAGGGCGGCTACGGAAAGAAGATCGATTACCGTAACTTCGCCACCAAGGGCAGGGGCGGCAAGGGGATGGCCTACCTGAAGGTTTCGGACAAGAACGGGCCCGCATCGGGCATCCGTTCCGTATTTCCTGAAGATGAGATCATCATTGCCTCGAAGACGGGGATGACCATACGCCTGCTCGCCAGGGATGTTTCGGTTCAGGGCAGGGCGACCGTCGGGGTTAAACTGCTCGAGCTGAGCGACAACGACATGGTTACGGATTTTGCGGTAATCTCCGAAGAGCTGTAGAGATCGTTAACCCGAAAACGCGAAAAAGCGCGGAAACCACCGCGCTTTTTCTTTGTACCGATTGCCGTTTTGCTCTTTCAGTCCCGAACCATATAACTCTCCGCGTAACGGGAATCCTCCTGAATCTCGTTAAGGATATCGAGGGCGCGGCTCTTTGTCGCGATGGGCCCTATGCGAACCCTGAAGTAGCTTTTCCCGTTTAACTGCGTTCGGTCAATAAAGGCGTCGAAGTTCATCTTTTTCAGGTTTTCGATCTCGGCCGCGGCTTTTGACTTCTTGTCGAAGGCGGCCACCTGCACGGAGTATGCGTCTCTGTGGGCTCCGGCGGCCGCTTTTTTATTAACCGAAACGACCTCCACGGTCTTCTGTTTTCGCTGTTTGTCACCCTTTTTAACGGCCTGCTTTTTTATGGGTTTGGTAGTCTCAACGGGAATGACGGCCTTCTGTGGATCGGGTGTCGGGGGGATAATCTCCTTTATGGATTCCGACGTTAAAAGGTCCTGCGAGGGGACATGCTTTTCCATCGCGGCGAACTCGTTGATTTTGGCCGGTGCGCTCTTGTCCTTCTCGGCGGCACCGGGCGCAAGGAGCCGGTCGATCTCGGCCTGCGCGTTCAGCATGTTCTCTTCACCCGATGGGAGTTTCGCCGGGGTTATCGAATCAGCCGGCAGATCGAGGATCGAGTCCCGGCCGGCGACGGATTCGCCGGGTTTCTCGTGGGACTTGTACAGGTTCATTCCGAGGAGAAACGATATTATGATCACCCCTATCGCGACCGACGCGACAATGATGATTCGCGGCGTGTCGAGGTTGACGGTGTACATGTTCTTCTCTTTCATGCCTTTCTGGTGGAATTCGTCAAAGTGTTCCATATTTCTACTACCTGCCTCCTGGTGTTTTCCAGCCCGCCCGAGTTGTCGATTACATAATCGGCCTTTTTGATCTTTTCATTGAGAGAAATTTGATTGTTGAGCCGATCCCGGATTTCATCCTTCGTGATGTTGTCGCGCAGTGCCCCCCGTTCGAGAGCCTGATCGGTATTCGCCGTGACGACGATGTTAAGGTCCATGAAGCGATCGAATCCGCTTTCGAAGAGCAGGGGGGTGTTCACCATGAACACGGCCTGTGGATCGCTGTGGAAAATCTCGGAGGCCCTCTGTAAAATGAGCGGGTGCGTGATCTCGTTGAGCCGCCTGACGCGTTCCGGGTCCTTGAAGACGGTATTCGCGAAACCCCTGCGGTCGAGCGACCCGTCATCGGCGAGAATGCCGGGACCGAATTCTTCGACAAGCCGACGCAGCCCTTCGGTCCCCGGTTCGACAATATCGCGCGCGATGATATCCGTATCGATGACGCGGGCCCCGAGCTCCTCGAACATCGCGCACACCGTTCCTTTTCCCGAGGCGAATATTCCCGTTACGCCGATTTTCATTGTGTTTCCTCCATATCGAGTATATATACCATTTTCCGTTTCAAGGAGTCGATGATCGCGCCGGAGGCCCTGTCTCCGAGCGAGGTCGTGAGCAGGCGCTCCCGTACATCGTCTCTTGAAAGCACGGCGCGCAGATCGTGGACGAACGCCCGTTGTGACGGTGCCGGACGCGACCCGACAACCGCGCCGATTGCGTTTTCGGCTCCTGTCGGGTGTTCGGGAATTCCAGAAAGAAAACGCTCCGCGGTGGTATCCCCGGCGCCCTCCAGGGGGACGCCTGTGGATTCCAGCCGATAGACATTTTGTATGGATTCCCTTCGCAGGAGCGATTCTATCGAAGAGCGATACGTCTCGAAGGACCTTCTGCTGTAACGCCCGTCGATGAGATATCCCCCGCTTGATTTCATGATATACGTGAGATTCCGCGTTTCGACCGGGGAGAATCGATCTTGAAAATACAGGGTGAAGCGTCTCTGGTAAGCGGTGTTCCGGGCGTAAATCGTATGGCCGGGAAAACAGAAATCGAATCCCGCCAGGGCTATGGGGGAGAGTCCGAGTCGATGCGCCAGCAGCACAGCGTCGCCGGCGACCGTTCCCGTGAGAGAGTCAATCGATCCCGTGGCGCCCGGACGCAGCTCTTCGAGAAGCTGGGATACGGGGTGGGTATTGAGCGAGAGGAAACCCGGCCTGCGACGCGGGGCGAGCGGGTAAGATGTCGGAGAAAAAACGGTAGCGATCGTATCGGACCATCCGTGCGCGAAGTGTTCACAGACGTGCTGCTGCGGGTCGATTGAGACGGCGATGTCGGGGGTGATTCCGGCGCCCGTAAGCGATGGCACGGCGGAGTCGACGGCGATGAGAGCGACGCGCGAGCGGGCCCTCTTCAGAAGAGGCAGGACCCGGTCGAGCGTGGGACCCGAGGTGACGACTACTCCGGGGACACCCGTAAGACGGTTATAGAGCGAAGTAACCGGTGTCGATCGTTCTACGGCGGCCATATTGAGGATCGCGTTACGGAGATACCGGGGGCCGAAGGCGGTCCTGGTCGCGGTATTGCCTCCGAAGCGATCGACCGCCCTGCGGATTATTTCCCTTACAGAGCCGTAATACTCCGGGAAAAGGCGTATCGACGCGGGGTGTTCGATAACCTGGATACCCCTGTCGATCCCCGCGGCGATAAAGTCATTCACGATAGTCTCGATCTCATCGATGGCGCTTCCTGAAACGAGCCGTGATTCCGCATTAATGATACGTGATGTGACGGTATTACGTGAAATTTCAGCCTCGATACCGGGGAGGATGTCGATGAGCAGAACGCGCCGATACCGGATCTTTCCCCCGGAAAGCGGCAACAGGTGGTAACCGAGCCCGACGCCCAGAACGATGAGCACATCGTATCTATCGGGGTGGAACTCGGCAAGGAGAGAGTGTCTCTCGCGCGACGGGGAGACCCTGCTGTGCAGGTAGGAGCGGGATTCCCCGTGCGCGACGACGAGGGTCGGGGGACCTTCACGCGACGGTTCTACTATAAATCGAGGCGGTCTATCCATGTTTAAATAATCGATAGATTCGTCCCGATAATTTCGTCTTTTATGCGTTCCGTGAGCCCGAATTCATTCGATGAGCCTGAACTCTGTACGCCGGTTCTGTTCGTCGTATCCGGGGCCCTTTCGGGGCACCTTCGGTTCGGACATACCCGCGCCGCGGATCGTCAGCCTGGAGGCGTCGATGCCTTTGGTTACCAGGTACTCCTTGACCGAGCGCGCCCGTTCGAGGCTGAGTCTGTTATTGAACTCTCCGGTCCCGTGAAGGTCCGTGTGGCCTATGATCTGGAAGCGGAGCGAAGGGCTTTTTTTTAGGTATTCGGCAAGCGCGTCGAGATAGGGAATCGATTCAGGTTTTATGCGCGCCGATTCGAAATCGAAGTGTATTGCATGGATGTCGAAACGTGACTCCTTTTCGATCGGTGAAAGCTCCAGTATAAGGGGCTTACCGGCGGCCCTGGCGATATCGATGGTTTCGAAAAGCGGCACGTAGCCTTTTTCGCTTATATTCAGATCGATCGTCTTTACGGCCGGGTTGTATGTGATCGTCGCCCGTCCACCGGAGTCGGTCTTCTTCTTGAGCTCCGCGGTGAGCGGCTCCTCTCCCTCGCGCTCGACCTTCGTGAAGAGGTTGAGTTCGGTTTCGACGGGTTTGCGCGTCTTTTTATCGCGAACGATGATATCCAGCGGTTCTGTCTTCACGATCGTGGAGGTGTAGATATCATAGAGTCCCATGCCGCCGGCGCGGTTTGAACAAAAGTAAAGAGCCTCGCCGATGATCGAGAGGTGAACGTCATTGGCGCTGGAATTGATCCCGGGGCCGAGGTTTACCGGTTGACCTATACGGCCGTTGTCGTACGGAGCGTAATAGAGATCCCACCCGCCGTATCCGCCGGCGCGCCGCGACGAGAAAAAGAATCCTTTTCCGTCGGGAGCGGGGGCCAGGCTGATGTCCTGCTCGCCGATGTTTATCGGCGCGGGCATGGGCCGCTGGTTTACAAAGGAGCCGTCACCGGTGTCATCGCGATATTCAGCGCTCATTATGTAGGCCCGATCGATGGTTCCGAAAGGCCATGTGGTATAGTAGAGTGTCGACAGGTCACGGCTCAGACTGGGGGAGCGTTCATGATGCGCGGTATTGACCGTACCGGGCAGCCGTATGGGCCGCTGCCAGCGCCCGCCGATGTTCTGGCTTACGTAAAGGTCGTAGGATACCCGTATTTTCCCGGAGGCGTCAGCGGGCATCTCGAGGCTGCCGTCGCGGTCGGAAGCGAAAAAGATGAAAACTCCGTCCGGCGTGATGAAGGGGGTTTCGTCGTTATACGGAGAGTTGATCTCGGAGATGGCGCGAGGTTCGCTCCACGTCCCTCCTTCTTTCCGGCAGATGTAAATGTTCTGGTAGGACTCGCCCGAGCGCTTGGAGTTGAACACCATGGTATTCCCGTCGGCGGTAAACGAAGGCGCGAAATCGTCGAACGGGGTATTAATCGCGGTGCCCATGTTGACGATGTTCCGCACCTGGATAGGAAGAACCTGTGCGAGGAGAACCGCGGAAATGGATACCGCCAGTGCAGATGCGGCCGCTGCCATGATACGAGCGATTACTTTCATCATTCGGATCCCCTGTGATTCGTCGTTCGGAACGCATATTCACGGACCTTCCGGAATTTCCGGGAATGGCCGTATTCTCTTCCACGAGTGGCGGGTTAATGCCATGGCCGCCGCCCGGGATGCTGTCCCGGAAAAAGCTACAGGCGTGGCGGACAAAAGGCAAATAAAAATCATGGGATAAATGGCGCCACTACAGGAAAGTCCTTGCGTGAGGCGCGGAATCGGATAGGCTTTGAACATGATACTCGATTTTCATACCCATATTTTCCCGGAAAACGTGGTGCGGGACCGGGACACCTGCCTTGATGACCGGGACTTCAATGTTCTGTACGCCGGGAAAATGTCGCGAATCGCGACAGCTGAAGACCTTTTACGCGCGCTCGATGAAAACGGTATCGACGCGGCGGTTACGATGGGATTCCCGTGGGCCGACGCCGACCGCCTTTCCAGGCACAACGAGTACCTGCTGGAATCAGCGCACGGCTCCGGAGGCAGGATAATTCCGTTCTGCGGCCTCAAGGCGGTCGATTCCGGCACGGTCGGCCGTGATGTTAAAAAAGCGCGCGCCGGCGGATTCGCCGGGATCGGGGAGATCGCTTTCTATTCTGACGGCCTGAGCGGCGAATCCGTGGGACTTCTCTCAGCTCTTTTCGCCGCGGCGCGAGAGGCGGCCCTTCCGGTCTGCCTGCACGTCAACGAGCCGGTGGGACATTCATACGCCGGGAAGTACGTGACCGATTTTTCGGCGCTTTTCGACGCGATACGAACGGTGCGGGGGCATCCGGTGGTGCTGGCTCACTGGGGGGGCGGAATGGTGTTCTATGAGCTCATGCCCGAGGTGAGGGAGGCGTTCGAGGGGGTGTATTACGACACGGCGGCATCGCCATTACTGTACCGGAACGATATATTCCCGGCGGCCCGGACAATCGTTGGGGCCGGGAAGATCCTCTTTGCCTCTGATTATCCGCTTATCGGTTACGACAGGTATCTCGACGCGATAGAATCGGCGCCCTTCTCCGCCGAAGAGAAGCGCGCCGTTCTGGGGGGAAACGCCCGCGCGCTTCTCGGCCTTAAGACCTGAGCGCGCGGATCGTTGAGCGTTGTATCCCGCTTCCTTCCAGGGGGCTATTTGGGTTCGCCCTGGATCTTTTTCAGCCGGGCCTCGCCGACCTTCGCCTTCAGTTCCGGATCGCTCTCGACCTTCTGTGCGTAGTCCTCATACTGCTTGAGCGTATAATTGTATTTCTTCACGATGGCTTCTTTGGACTCGGGCGTGAGATCGGTCTCGAAAACCTCCCCCTCTATCTTGAGAAATTCCTCCGGCGTCATCTCACCTGACTTCTTCGCGCACGATGTCGCAAGCGCGACAGCGACAATGACGATAAGCAGCAAGCGTGCGTATCTCATACTACCTCCTGGAAATCCTCGTGTATCTTCGGCGCTCCCCCGGCGGCTCATGTGCCGTTAGCAGTCGTACCGTATATAATGAGTATGCGTCGAAAATCTGGGATGTCAAGAAAATTTATCAATGTGAATGATAGTGTCATATGTTCTCCGCCGGAGTTCGCACTCCGGGTGCCGCGGTTATTATTCTTGAAAAATAATGCGCCCGCGGGGTAAATGCAGGTGGGTGCTCGGGTGCGTCCTATTTTCACCGCGCGGGGTGGGTGATGATACCTGTTAAAAGACTGAAGGAACTTACAAAAGATGAGCTCGGTTCGTTGTTAAACCGTTTCGGAGACGACTTCAGCGACATCATGGTCAACACGGTGGTCCCTATCGTAAACGAGGTGCGCGCCCATGGGGATGAGGCCGTGCGAAAGTACACCGAGCGCTTCGACGGCGCGAAGCTCGATGCCCTCATGGCGACCCCGAAGGAGATCGAAACGGCGACCTCCCGTTTCGACGCCCGCGCTCTCGACGCCTTTCGCAAAGCGAAGGATAACATCGAGGAGTTCCACGGTCACCAGAAGCGTGAAAGCATTCGGTACACTCGTGCGGACGGAACGACACTCGGCGTTCAATATGAGCCCATTGAGAGCGCGGGCCTGTACGTGCCCGGTGGAAAGGCCTCTTATCCTTCTTCGGTCCTTATGGGCGCCATCCCGGCTCAGATAGCGGGTGTGAAGGAAATTACGGTCATCACGCCGCCCGATCGGACGGGAACTATCCCCGATGCAGTGCTCGCCGTGTGCGGCATTCTCGGGGTAACGCGCGTGCTCAAGTCGGGCGGGGCGCAGGGAATCGCGGCCTCGGGTTTCGGCACCGAAACCGTCCCGAAGGCGGATATAATAGTCGGTCCGGGCAATATCTACGTGACGGCGGCTAAGACCTATCTGTTCAGCATGGGAATCATCCAGATCGATTCGATGGCGGGCCCCAGCGAGGTGCTCATCATTGCCGACGAGTCGGCAGATCCGTCCTGGGTGGCCTTCGATTTTCTCTCACAGGCCGAGCATGAAGAGCGTGCGCTTGCCGTGCTCGTAACCACCTCCGAAAAACTCGCGAAAAATGTGATCACCGAAATAGAGAAGGATATCGCGCGCGGTGGGGGGAGGATCGAGATAAAGAAAAAGGCTCTCGAGCGCGCGGTCATCATCCTTGTCGATTCGGTCGATGAAGCCATAGAGTTCTCGAACCGTTACGGCCCCGAACACATGGAGTTCATGGTGCCCGAGCCCCTTGCCTATCTCGAGCGCATTCGTAATGTCGGGTCGCTTTTTCTCGGTACTCATGCCCCGGTGGCCGTGGGCGATTATTATTCCGGAACCAACCACATATTGCCCACGGGAGGGGC
>JAGODA010000142.1 GCA_017998475.1 Spirochaetota bacterium
GCCGGGAACGGTCCAGATACGCGATATCACCGAAAAGTAAGGTGATCTTCCGTGCAGTATGACGCCGGAATAAAGGATCGTCATCAAATCGCGCGAGAAGATCCTTCGTATCCACGGGAGGGGATGAGGAGATTGATCGGAATGTCCCGAGCCGCCGTGCCTCGCGCACTTCGTCGTAGTTGCTGAATTCTTCGATATCGGACACCAGCCTGTCGAAATCGAGCAGGCTTTCCATGGACCAGAGGTCGTCGGCGGACACGTCCATGATAATGAACTTCCCGTTGTTGCCGTAGATCTTTTTGACCTCTTCGTTGAGAAGGTATTCCGGGTCCCTTGAGGGCATCATGGAATCGAGGGAATTGTCGAAGTGGAGCCCGGGGAGCCCGGCTCCGAACGCGATGGTGATGAGTACTATCCCCACAATCGCGGTTTTCGGGCACCGGATAATTAACTGAATATAACGGTCGAGCATGGCGGTTCTCACACTCCTTTTTCCAGGAGCCCGGAGAGAAACAGGTTCTTGAAGGCTACAATACTGTCCTCGATGGTCAGGTTGTTTTCGAGAATGAAGTCGGGATTGAGAACCGCGTTGCTCGCGCCGGTCAGAAAGCCAACGACGATAGAGGGATTGATGTTCTTGAAAACGCCGGCTTTTATCCCCCTGCGAATGGTGCCGGTGAACAGGTCGACCTGCTCACGTTCAAAATCGCGGATCCGTGCGTTGATTTCGGGATAATAGCGCCGGACGTCCCTGAGAAGGGGCCTTGAGATGCGCCCGAAGAGCGTATGCGCGGTTTCGAAAAACCGGTTCAGCCGTTTGAGCGGATCGGGCTCGCTTTTTTCAATAGCCTTGAATTCAGTCCGCATCTGGGCGAGAATTGCGTCAAACACGATCTCAACGAGCTCGTCCTTGCTACGGAAGAATTTGTAAAGGGTCTTCTTCGAAATGCCGCACTCGCTTGCGATCATATCAATGGTGATCCCCCGTATTCCGAAAACAGATGATAGACGTTTGAAAATCTCGATTATCTTGGTTTTTACCGTTATTTCGCTCATGTGTGCCGCCCCGTACAGACAGTGTATCCTCAATGGCGAGAGGAAACTATAAAAACTCATATAGTTTCCTTGGTTTTTTGTCAATGAATTAATTCTGATATCGGGGATGGGTCGGATCATGGCCGGTTCCTTCAAGGGGCAACGGTCAATCAAGGCATCATGGTTCTGGTGCGGCCGGTGGATTGTACTTGTATAATGCAGGCAGGGTGACCCGAAATTCTGTTGAAGCGGAAGGTGTATTCTATCGATTATTACAGGGTAAGCGCCTCCCCCGGTTGTATATGGGGCACGTACGACTGAACGACCGGGGAAAGGAGAGCATGAGTATCGGGGGGATATTCTGGTGAGAAAGGCAATTTGCGTATGTGCGGGAATGGTTCTGGCGGCGGCGCTCTGCTGTTCCGTAAAAAAGGAAACACCGGTACGCCGTGAGGCATCGCCTCTCGAGGGCAGGCTCGCGGAGTTTTTCAATCTGTGCGCCAGGGACGCGTCAAGCGGTGCACGGGTCGTGGAAAAACACGATATCGTGAAGATGCTCACTCATTTTCTCCGCATGGACGGCGGTGGCAAGAAATACTATCTGCTCGAACGCGAGCATATATCGGAGATGATCCTGGCCGTGACCGAAGGACTGTACTCCGATTTTATCCTTATCAACAGGCATGGGGTGGTGGTATACAGCCGTGAAAATGACGAAATCTTCGGAAAGAATGTCCGCACGGGACTGTCGGAAAGCCCGCTGGCCCGCTGTTTCGCCCAGCAGGACAGGGCACTTCACGTGGAGGATGTGGCGGTATTCCCCTCGGGCTCGGGGCGTTATGGAATATTTATCAGTTCGAGGATAGAAGTTGAGAATACCTTCCATGGAATATTCATTCTCCAGGCGGGTGTTGAGAAGGTAGAGGGGTATCTGGACGCCGGAACCGAGATTGTCGATTATGAGGGAAGGTACAGGGTCACTCCGCGGAAGGAGCTCATGCTGTCAGATCATCCTCTCCGCGAGCGGATGAAGCCCGGTGTCCCCGGACAGTTTACTGACGGGGCGAAGAAGTATGAAAGCACGCCTTTTGAATTTAACGGAATTCGCTGGATGATCGTGGGAGAACGATGATCAGTCAGTCAGGAATCGGGCGACCAGGTCGTGCGCGTTCTGGAACAGAGACAGGGGGCGTTTGTCCCTGGCGCGCTGTCGGTTTATTTTCCTGGCCGTTTCCACAATCTTGCCGTCATCTATTCCTTTCGAACCGGTTTTCAGAATACCACTGAGCAGACCCGGAAATACCACCGCCGCATCGATGCGCTGCCTGGAAACGAAGTCGCGAACCCCTTTTTCGGAAATAATCCCCATCTCGAGTTCGTCGAAATCGATGAGCGAGATGACTATCTGTCCGGCGCGTATGCGATGGAATTCATCGATGGTGAAATGGTTCCTGAACAGCAGAATTACATCGGAGTTGTTGAAGATGTTCTCCGGGGTCGTCGCGAGTCCTCCGGCTTTCTCGAAGGTCAGCATGAGCTTCTCGTTGTGATCGTAGCCCAGCACCCTGTGGCAGCCGAGCCCGTGGAGTATGCGGGTCATTCTGAGCGAACCGCATTCTATCCCTATGATTCCCGCCGTGGCCTCTGATAGCGCGATGTGGTCCCTGTCGAGCAGGTGGAGTATCTCGGCGAGCAGAAGGAGGGGAATTTCATCATACGCGGTTGAAACCGCGGGAAGGGACATCTCGGAAAGAATCTGCTCGTATACGGCGCTGTCGTCGAGGTCTTCGACTCCGGTTATACGCATGGCGGCGAATCCGGCCTCAATTCCCTGGATCGTCTTGACCAGGTCCTCGGTCTGTGTGAAGGTGATGATGATAGGAAGCGCGTTCAGTCCGGTAAAGTGGTTCGTAATGGCGGCGTCTCGTTCCAGATCGGCGTGCCGGAGACGGATGGTCTCTGCCGAAGCGTCCGGTCTCTTTTTGACGCACCCGAGCATTCCGACCGTACGGAGTATTCCGGTGCACCGGTCCCCTTTCCCTTTTAGTATCTGTTCGCGCATGAGCGCCGCCGAGCCGAGCAGCCGCATTTCGTAGTCCGCCTGGGTTTCGATCCGCATTTTTCCACTTACGTTAAGGAGCCCGCCGGCTATTGTATCCTCGAGAAGGTTGCGCTCGCCGGTAATCTGGTAGCTGTCCCTGGACGCTCCGGCGGCGGACATGAAGGCCGCGTAGCCTTCCGTATCGGAATAGATAATTTCCGCCTCGTAGATCTCGTGGGACTCTCCCGATTCACCGAGAAGCAGACGACGGAGCGTGCATCCGTGCCGGCCGAGTTCATCGGTGAAAACACCGAGTTTCCCCTTGCCGATTTTCACCTGGAGCTCCACGATCAATTGCATTGCGTTTCCCCGCCGTTTCTTTGCATTTAAACGAACGATTCGAGTGAAGTCCTGCCGGCCCGTCCACCAGTGTCGCACGCGGGATGCGTGTCTTCCCGACGGGAATTCACGGTCCGCGGCGCTGTACTCTTTCTATAAATAGCCGTATGGACCGTTTAGACCGGCCTTCACCATATATTATCGAGAGCTTGGGCGGGGATATTTACCAGTAAAAGAAGGCCCGAAGGGAAAGTGTCGGTATAACCGAGTGCGTCTTAAAATGCTATAGGTGCGCGCCGCGGATCTGGCGCTCGAGCCGCTCACGGCAGGCCGCCCCGTAATTTCGGGCGCGGGAAAGGTATTTTCCGGGGATGGTGGATCCGATAAGACCTTCCATATCGGCATAAAGCAGAAAATTGCGCCTGTTATATTCGAAGCCGGAAGAGTTGAAAAAATGTCGGATGATGGTGACGGAAGGATGGAACATGTTTCTGTATCGTGCGCCACCGGTACAGATGAGGACCCCGGTCCCGGTGTTTATTGGACGACGCTCACCGCGCCGGGCTCTTTCCCACAGGACCTGCGTCCGGTCGATGAAGAGTTTAAGCGGGCCGGGGGGGGCCGAAAAGTACAGGGGCATTGATATTGAGAGGAGGTGCGCTTCATCGAGCGCGTCGTACATCGGAGTCATGTCATCCGTGAATACGCATTCCCGGCGGGAGACGCAGTGGCCGCACGCGGTGCATGGACGTATGTCCAGATCGTACAGGTGGACCCGTCGTACGGAAGCGGTACCGAGCCCGGAAATAAATGATTCGTGTATGGTCGACGAAGCCCCCGTTTTCCGGGGGCTCGCGAACAGAGCCAGGACCCGTATGTCAGTCTTCCCTGATACGGGCAAATATCATCCTCCCGGCCGTGGTCTGGAGAACTGATGTTACGATAACATCGACTTCGTGACCAAGGCGGCGCCGGCCGTTCTCCACGACCACCATGGTTCCGTCGTCCAGGTAGCCGATGGCCTGGTTGGAGTCCTTGCCCTCCTTGATAAGCGCGACTTTCATTTCTTCGCCGGGCAGTACGATCGGTTTGAGAGCGTTCGAGAGCTGATTGATGTTGAGGACCTTCACCCCGTGGAATTCGGCGACCTTGTTGAGGTTGAAGTCGTTGGTGATGACCATGGCCTTCATCACCTTTGCCATCTTGACGAGCTTCGCGTCGACCTCGTGGATCTCGGGGAAATCCATGTCCGAGATCTTGACCATTATGGTCTGGTCCTTCTGCATTTTATTCAGTATGTCCAGTCCGCGCCGTCCGCGGTTTCGCTTTATCGAATCGGCGGAGTCAGCGATCATCTGAAGTTCGTTGAGCACGAAATTGGGTATGACCAGTATGCCCTCGATAAAGCCGGTGTCGCAGATGTCGGCGATGCGTCCGTCGATGATGACGCTGGTATCGAGAATCTTGTAGGCGATACCGCTCTCTTTGCCCTCCTCGGTCTTCTCGGGGATGATGTAATCGAGCAGAGAGATGCTGTCGTTATTGATTACGAAAAACAGCATGGTGGCGAAACCGATGACGTGATAGATGAGGGCCTTTGCCACGTCCTTGGACTCGGCCGAAATGGCCAGCGGCATCGACGCGAAGGCGATAACCAGAAGATGGCTGAAGATGAGCCCGACGAAAAGGCCCAGGAGCGCCGCGAGGAGTATCCGTGTCGAGAAGGTGTGTGATACATACTCGATGACGATGATTATGGCGAGCGCAAGTACGGCGGATATGAACCCTCCGATGATTACCGCCTGTAATGAAACGTCGATGTAGTACAGCGTGGTGAAAATGATCGATGAGATGATGAAAAGGATCCTGAAAATGGCTATCATACCTGATTACTCCTTGGATTAATAACCGCGTCCGGGCGCGTTCCTGTGCGTGGATTGGCACCCGCCATGCGGTGTTTTGACAAATACCTGCGCGGAGAAACCGGATATCCGCCGGCCGCGCACGGGTTTAAACGGAGAGGGCTTCGGAGACCAGGTTGCCGGCCTCTTCGGTGTCGATGTTCTTGGAGAGCGCTATCTCGTGAATGACCAGCTGGTAGGCGTTCTCGTAGAGCTTGCGTTCCATGATGGATAATTCCTTTTCCCTTCCCCTGCGGTACAGGTCCCGGGCAACCTCACCCACCTCGTAGATTGATCCGCTCTTGACCTTGTCGAAATTGCCCTGATAGCGCAGTTTCCAGTCGTCCTCGGTGATGACCTCCTTCTTTTTGAGCAGCTCGAGGACTTTGTTGACCTCGCGTTTGGAAATAATGGCCCTGAGGCCGATTTCCTTGGCCTTGTCAACGGGGATCATCACCTTCATACCGCTGTTGATGATAGTCACCATGTAGAACTGGTTTCTCTTGCCAAGAATGACCTTTTTCTCGATAGCGTCGATTATTCCTACCCCGTGCATGGGGTAGACAACCTTGTCTCCGACCTTGAACATAGCACTCTCCCTATAAAGGGTTTGAGCGAGCTCCCTTTATAGATGGTGAAAATTTAAAGAAACGGATAGATGACGCCGAACGCACCGCCTTGCGGCGATACCTGTACAACCCCTGTCTCTTTTTGGTATAATTACAAACAGGCTAGAGTATAGCACAGCGGGAAGGGATTTCAAGAACAAAAAATACCGGATGATTATTCTTTGGCCTTTATTCCCTCTTTTTCCATATAAACGTCGAGAATCGATTTCATGGTTCCGGTTTCCCCCTCCCCACCGTACGAAGGGGCGTAATTTATGCCGGGAGGGGCCGGCGGGAATACCGGATCGCTCATACCGTTGTAAACCTCGCGCATGTAGTGACCCCATACGGGGGCCGCGATTCCGGCTCCGGCCTGATGTTTGCCGAGGGACATGAAGGGTCTGTCATAGCCGAACCACACCACGGCGGCGATATCCGGAGTGAAGCCGCAGAACCAGGCGTCGGTCCAGTTGGAGGTGGTGCCCGTTTTGCCCGCGCACTTTTTATGGAACTGGGCGGTGTTGCGAATGGCGTCGGTAGGCGTTCCTCCGTTTACCACTGCCTGCATCATGTCGGTCATTATATAGGCGGTTTGCTCGGAGATCACCTGAATGCTCCCGTCCATCTCCCTGGCGGCTATGACGTTTCCAACCTCTTCTTCGATGTTGGCGATCTCGTTTCCGTCGCGGTCGACGATGTAGCGTATGGCGAAAGGAAACACGTCACGCCCCCGGTTCGCGTAAATCGCGTATCCGGTCGCGATCTCGAGGGGGGTAAGCTCGGAAGATCCCAGGGCGAGCGAAGGACTGGGAGTGAAGCGCGACTGGGGCACCTTGAGCATGCGCGAGGCGAAGTCGATGATGCGGTCGGCGCCGACGATGTCGTAAATGCGCACGGAGATCACGTTGATCGACGCGGCGAGCGCTCGCCGGAGATTCACCATCCCGGAGAAATTGCCCTCGTAATTGCCGGGGGCCCAGGTCTCGCCGGTTTCATCGATATCGACCAGGGGCGCGTCGGGAAGTACGGTATTGGGGCTGATGATCCGGTTTTCCATGCCGGCGCCGTATACGAACGGTTTGAACGCGGATCCGGGCTGGCGCCTGGCCTGCACCGCGCGATTGAACTGATTGTTAACGCTGAAACCCGATCCGCCGATCATACTCGTGATGTAGCCCGTCCTGGGTTCGACGGCGAGGAAAGCGCCCTCCACCTTGAGGGTCGAGGAGATCGCGGAGGTCGCCGTGCGAAAGGCGTCGATACTCTGTGATGAGGAGCGAACATCCATCAACAGCGAGATGATGTCAATAGAATCGACGACCTCTTCCACCATCATTTTCTTTACGGTCGTCTCGAAGTCGTTGCGCACGTATACGCCGGGAAGGCTGAACACCATACGCAGCGTCTCGTACGCCCCGAAAAGACCGCGGTCCACGGCGCTGTTGGAGTACTTGTTGGCAAGTTCGGAAACGGCGTTCTGTTTGACGAGCGCCGGAGGGAAATACTTTTCCGCTATTTCCTGGCGCTTCAGATTGAGTGTCGTGTATACGGACATCCCCTCGGTATATACCGCCTCCTTGCCGAAACGGGAAGTCAGGATCTGCCTGACGTAGTCCGTAAAGTAGGGGGCCCGGTCCTCGCTTCTGGAGAAGGCGTTTTTGGTGGTGAACTCGGTCTTGATGGAGTCCACAAAAACAGGCCAGAATTCCTGGTAGATCTTCTCGGCGCGCTCCTCGCTCAGATAGCCCGCGTCCACCATGCGATTGAGAGTGTCCCGGTTTTTAATATACGCCTCGCGCGTGTTCATCAGCGGGGAGTGGCGCCCTGGCGCCGAGGGCAGCGCCGCGAGCACCGAGCTTTCGGCCACGTCGAGCCTTCGCACGTCCTTGTCGAAGAAAAGACGCGCCGCGGACGATACGCCGTAACAGCCGTGTCCGAGATAAATCTGATTGAAATACATCTCGAGGATTTCTTCCTTCGAGAATCGCTTCTCTATCTGCAGTGCGAGCACGGCTTCCATCGCTTTTCGTGCGAGCGTGCGTTCGCCGCTGGTGAAGAGCCTCTTTGCCAGCTGCTGGGTTATGGTCGATCCTCCCTGCACGACCCTGCCGGCCAGAAGATTCTTGACCATCGCGCGCACGATGGCGAGCGGATTTATACCGAAATGGCCGTAGAATTCGCGGTCCTCGGCGGCAACAAAGGCGTTTATGAGGTTTCGGGGGAGGTCCTCGTAGGCGACGAGCTCCCTTTTTTCACGGAAGAGCTCGGCTATGAGCTCCCCGTTGACGTCGTAGAGTTTGGTCGGCAGGCTTACCTGAAACTGCTTGAGATTCTGTATGCCCGAGAAG
>JAGODA010000144.1 GCA_017998475.1 Spirochaetota bacterium
TCGCATCGGAAGCATCGCGCAGAACGTCACACCGCCCGAGAGAAAGGCGCCGTGCGCCCTCTCCTCGTTGAGCGCGTCCTCCAGCCAGGAGCGCACCACGGGAAACCCCATGAGGCCGTTAAAACCGGCATCCGCGGTCTCCTCCCCGAGGCGCGCGATCACCCTTCGAAGCGACGCCGTGTCGTCGGCGGTCTCGTCGCCCTCGAAGAAGCCATCGACGAGCGAAAGGAGATGCCCCACCCAGTCGTCCGGCGTTCTGGCTTCGGAAAGCGAACGGGCGGCCTCGAAGAGCCGATCGAGAAGCTCCACCAGTCCTCCCAGCACGGCGGTGTCCCCCCCCTCCAGGGCGTCATACGGCAGGATTCCCTCGAAGAGTCGCTCCCCGTCCGCGCGCATGGCGCCGCCGAGAAGCAGGCGGTCGAGACCATGGCGCCAGGTGTTCTCTTCCACGGGCGGGAGCCCCTCGGGCCGGCCGGCGCGGTCGGAGGCGTCGATGCCCCAGCGGATGCGGGTGTCGTCGATCCAGCGGCGTATGGTTTCCCGGTCACCCGGATCGAGACCGTAGCGTAAAAGCACCGTGTCGCATTCCATGATATCAAGCACCTGGGCGGCGGTAAATCGGCCGCCGTACAGGTCGAGTATGGCGAAAAAGGTACCCGCCGCGCCGTTTTCCGATCGCATGCTGCGGTCGGCGATCGAGTACGGTATGCGGAGATTTTCGCTCCTCGGCGCGCCGAAAACCGCCTCGAATAAGGGGCCGTAGGTTTCGATGTCGGGCGTCATTACGACGACATCGTGCGGTTCGACATCCGGGTTGCCGTCGAAGAGATCCAGCAGATAATCGTAGAGGACCTCGACCTCCCGCATGGGACTGTGACAGGAATGTACGCCGATGGACCTGTCCCCCGGCGCGACCACTCTTCGGGTCTCCGCCGCGCGGTCGACGAGATCGAGGATATCCTCCTGGATCATACCGAGGAGCGTTGAAGCGCCCGCCCCGTTCCCGGGAAATTCCCCGTTTAAATCCACTGATTCATCGATGTCGAGCAGTACTTTAAAGAGAAAATCGCGCCCCACGCGCCCCATGGAAGCGAGGAGCGGGTTGCCGGGGCTGATGTGCCGGTCCGCCCGCGGCACGCCCGGCTTCATCCTTCGAGTTATGCGCGCCTGTTCCTTCGCCGATACGATGTCGCCCCAGTACTCCCGCGAGGGATTGAGAACATAGAAGTCAACGTCGACGCGGCTGGACAGCGCGTGCAGCACGCGCACGTAGAGCGGCGGAAGCGTGGCGATGCCGAAGAGCGATACGCGGGAGGGAAGCGCGCGCGATCGCTCTTCCGCGGGGGCTTCGATTTCATCGAAAAAACGGGCCGCAAGCGCCGCGTGATGGGCGAAGCCGACGTTCGCGGAAAGACGGCGCCACAGGTCCGCCTGCCAGCGTTCGTCCCCGTCGGGGTTCCCGCTCCCGCCCGTCTCCCAGCCGAGCACCATCTCCGGCCGGTGCACCGCGTACTGGTCGAAGATGCCCGCGATCCGTACGGCGAGCTGACGGCGCTTCAGTTCGTTTTCGCCGTCGCCGAGATAGGCGGCGAGCGGCCCGTACCCATCACGCGCGATACAATCGGGGAGGAGGGAGAGGATACGCCATGACAGGATTTCGCGGTTGAACGCCTGAAGCGGGGCCCCGCCTCCGGAGAAAATTCCGAATATCCGCTCTATCAGGACCGTGGGGAAAAGATACTCGAAGTTCGCCCACACGCCGAGCCGTTCGGCCATTCGCTGGGATATCCACCGTCCCATGCCGACGCTCATCACGACCACCGTTTCCCTTTCGAGCGGCGCGAGCGGAAACCGGATCACCTTTTCCGCAAGGCGGTCGGCAAGACGCTCGAGTACACTGGAGGTGTACACGGCGAATGCCATCAGCGGCCGGCCTCCAGCATCAGATTCTCGATGAAGCGTCCCACGCCGGAGGCGTCGTCGCGCATGTAGCGCGGCAGGTTCCCGGGAGCGGGCGTGTCGCACACCACGGCCACGATGTTTCCGGTCCCGGAGGCGAAGAGCGGCGCCTCGGTCGAGTCGCCCACCACTTCGATCTTGAATACGTCGGCCTCCTTGTCGCCCTCGATGAGCACGATATCGTACCCGCCGAAAAACCTGAGAGCGAGCTCGACGGAGCCGGAAGGCTTCTCGAGCCGCTCGATCAACGCGCACTCGAAATCGTTGGTGATTACCACTCCCGGACAGCCGGCGGCGCGGTAGCGCCAGGTGTCCTTGCCGGGACGGTCGACATCGAAGTCATGGCGCAGGTGTTTAATAATTGCTATTTTATGGCCCTTTTCATTGAAATGACCTATGAGCTTCTCGATGAGGGTGGTCTTGCCCGACCCCGAACGGCCGACGATCGACACGATGAATGGCATACTGTTCTCCACGAAGGCGGAAGAACCCCGGATGCACGAAAGCGCCCGGGGACATAATGATACTACAGGCTTTTATTCGCCTGTCAAGCGAATATGACACCCCTGCTGGACTCGATCAACGCCTTCATCATCGCCGGCGGCAGGAGCCGGCGGTTCGGACGCGACAAGGCGCTTTTCCCGGTAGAAGGAGTTCCGCTGATAGAGCGCGTGATCTCGGTGCTTGGCGGGATTTTCGCGGAGATTTCCATCATCGCCGACGACCACGGCCGATTTTCGGGTCTCGGCCTTCCCTGCCATGCCGACATCGTCAAGGGATGGGGGCCGCTCGGCGGGATCTACACTGCCCTCCATCACGCGCGCCCCGGCGGGTGTTTCGTCGTGGCCTGCGACATGCCCTTTCTCTCCGGACCACTCATCCGCGCCATGGCCGGCCTGACCGCGGGCAGCGACGTGCTCATTCCCTATCTGAACGGCAATTACGAGGCCCTGCACGCGTTCTATTCACCGGGCTGCCTGGAGCCCATCGGGCGAAGCATCCAGCGCGGGGAGCGCCGGGTGGTGAGCTTCTTCGAGGAGGTGGCGGTGAGGCGCGTGGAGAGCGCCTGGATCAAGGAAATTGCCGACCCGGCGCGCGTATTCATCAACATCAACTACCTCGACGACCTGGAAAAGTTTTAATTGACGCCGTCCGGCGATACTGCTAGGCTCGTTTCACAGACCCGGAGAACGTTGAGACGGAGGAGCCATGGCAGGGGCAGAGGTACGAGTCGGCGAAAAGATCAAGGAACTGCGGGAATCGCAGGGCCTGTCGCTGAAAGATGTGGCGGACCGGACGGGTTTTTCGACCGCCTATCTTTCGCAGCTGGAAAACCACCTGATCTCGCCCCCGCTCGGCGCCATCACCACGATCGCGCGCTCCCTGGGCATCGAAATCGGCCGGCTCTTCAACCAGGTCGGCAAATCGCCCTTCACCATAGTGCGTCGGGACGAGCGGACGCCGACCTCGCGCGTCGCCTCCAAGGAGGGGGTGCGATACGGCTATTCGTACGAGTCTCTCGCGCCCGACAAGATCAACCGGCACATGGAGCCGTTCATCGTCACCCTCGAACCGGTCGACAAGAAGGGCGCGGCCTACAGCCACGAGGGAGAGGAATTCCTGTTCGTCATCGAGGGCCGGGTGGAGATACAGCTGGGCGAGTTCACTGACGTGCTGGAGCCGGGCGACACCATCTATTACGACTCAACGACCCCGCACCGCGTCTCCTGCATGGGGGATACTCCCGCGCGGATACTCGCCGTGATTTACGCCCAGCAGCAGGCCTGAGATTTGTTCCACGCCCGTAAGGTCCGCTTCCGGGGCAAAGAGGGGTCTTTTTTTACACCGGCGAAACAACGGGGCGAATAACTCCTTGATTTTAGTCCTTTTTCCCGCTATACTTGTATTCCGGCGGCGCGTCCGGGACGGGGCGATTCAATACCCGGTCCCTGTACCGATTGCGGGACGCGCCCGGCGGACGCACGACCGTAATAAAGTGCTTTACACCATATGGAAGGCTCGTAAGAGTATTCCCGGCTCAGAAACCATCACGCGGCAGATAACCCGATTATGAACATCACCGATCATTCGTGCTCCCTGCACGGCATCCGTCCCGAGGATGAGTGCGGGGTTTTCGGCATTTACGGAACGGAACGGGCCGCCAACCTGACCTATCTCGGCCTGTACGCCCTCCAGCACAGGGGGCAGGAATCCGCGGGAATCGCCTCGAGCGACGAGCACCACATCTACCGCTACGCGGGCATGGGCAAGGTGGTCGACATTTTCCGCGAGGAGCACATCGACAGCCTGCTGGGGCACATGGCGGTCGGCCATAACCGCTACTCGACCACCGGCAGTTCCTTCCTCCGCAACGCACAGCCGTTCCGCGCGGACTCCATCCTGGGCCCGATCGTCCTTTCCCACAACGGAAACCTCGTCAACGCCGGCTCCCTCCGCTTCTCCCTGGAGCGCGACGGCTCGATCTTCCAGACCTCCATTGACACCGAGGTCATCGTTCACCTGATGGCGCGCTCGGGAATGGGCGATTTCCTGGAGGCGCTCATTTACGCGCTGCGCCAGATCAAGGGGGCCTATTCGCTCCTGGTGATGAACAGGAACACCCTCTACGCGATACGCGATCCCCACGGCTTCAGACCGCTGGTGCTCGGAAAACTCGACGACGCCTGGGTGGTCGCATCGGAAACCTGCGCGTTCGACATCATCGACGCGCAGTACGTGCGCGAGGTGCAGCCGGGCGAGCTTCTGGAGATATCCTCGAGCGGCGTGAAATCGTACTTCCCCTTCGAACGGCAGAAACAGTCGCTGTGCGTTTTCGAGTACATCTATTTCTCGCGGCCCGATTCCATAATCTTCGGGAACTCGGTTCACGAGATGCGCATCCAGCTGGGCCGCATGCTCGCCCGGCAGTCCGGCGTCGAGGCCGACATCACGGTGCCGATTCCGGACTCGTCAATCTGCGCGGCGCTGGGCTACGCGCGCGAGTCGGGCATCCCCTACGAAAAGGGCATGATCCGCAGCCATTACATCGGCCGCACCTTCATCGAGCCCTCGCAGAAGATCCGCGACTTCGGCGCGAAGATCAAGTACAACATCGTGCGCGCGGCCATAGACGACAGGAGAATCGTCGTGGTCGACGACTCGATCATGCGCGGCACCACCATGCGCAAGATCATCAAGATGTTCCGAAGCGGCGGCGCGCGCGAGGTTCACGTGCGCATATCGGCGCCGCCCACGCGCTTCCCCTGCTTTTACGGCATCGACATCCCGACCCGCAGCGAGCTCATCGCCTCGTCGCACTCCATCGAGGAAATCCGCAAGTACCTGCGAGTGGATTCGATCGAGTACATGACCGTGGAGTCTCTCCTTGCCGCAATCGACCGGCCGGAACTCAGGTTCTGCACGGCATGCTTCGACGGTAATTATCCGGTGGAATTCGAGCACAGCGAGGACGAGAGCAAACAGAAGTACCTCTTCGAAGACATGGCCATGAACGAGTATTATTGAGGCGGAGGGCCCGGCACGACCCGGCCGGGTCCGGTTACGCGCCAAAAATACTTGACAGAAGCCGCCCCTGTGCGTTGTGGTAATGATACACAGGTCACTAGCTCAATTGGTGGAGCATCGGTCTCCAAAACCGGCGGTTGGGGGTTCGAGTCCCTCGTGGCCTGCATACCCGTAAACGGGAAAGCCTCGAAAGATCAGGACTTACAAGATCAGCTACCGGAAAACCGGCGCTTCTTGAACCTAACGAAACGCGAAATGTCGGAAAAGTGTCTGACGTTTTGCAGGGAGGATTCAATGGCGCCGCGAAAACCGTATTCCATCTATCGTCGTAAAACCAAAAAAGGCAAGGCTGTCTATTATATTCAATTCCGCGGCCCGGACGGGGCTCTCCTGTCCGGCGTATCGTCGGGGTGCACCAGCCGCACAGCCGCCGAGGCCTGGGCGATTGCACAACTTCAAAAACTGGAACCGCGCGAGAATCCCACATTCCAGGAACTCGGCAAAGATTTTTTCGATTATAACGGCGAGTGGGCACTCGGCCGGCGGAGCACTGGAAAGCGGCTCAGTGTCCGACAGTGCCGGGACAAGGCGCGAATACTCGAGAATGTAGTGCTTCCCGTTCTCGGTGATATACGCGTGCGCGACATCACCCGGGCCGACATAGACCGTTTCCGAAACGGGCTTTTTCAGAGGGGGTATTCAGGGAGCCGTATCAATGCCGCGCTTTCGGTTGTCCGGCCCATCCTTGAGCGCGCCGAGGATATGAAGATCATACACTCAATGCCGCGAATCGAACGCGCCGCCCTGCATTGTCGGAAGAAGGACATTCTCACGCTGTCCGAACTTCGGGAATTGTTCAACATCCAGTGGAGCGATTTCCGGGCCTATGTTATGAACTTGGCCGCGGCCGCGACGGGGTGCAGGCGTGGCGAACTCTTGGCGCTGCAGATACGCGACATCGAAGGCGATTTCCTGCGCATCAGTAAGTCGTGGGACGTGGGAAGCAACCGCCTCACCGAGACGACAAAGACCGGCCGCATCCGATACGTGATAATGCCGGCGCGCGTCCAGGCCGAACTCGCCCGCCTCGTTGAACTCAATCCCTGGGGAAACCCGGATTCGTATGTTTTCTTTTCAACCATGCCGGACAAGCCTATCGAGGCGAAGATCATCACGCGCGAGCTTTACCGCGCGCTGCGGACGATTGGAATATCCGAAGGGGAGCGGGTGCGGCGAAACCTCACCTTTCATTCCTGGCGGCACCTTTTTAATTCGATTCTCGTAAACGCGCGTGTCCCCAGCGAGAAAATCCGAAGCGTGACGGGGCACGTGACCCCGGAAATGACGGCACATTATTTCAAACTCAGTGCCGACGGTTATGAGGACATACGGGCCATTCAGGCCGGTCTATTCGATGACGACGGGCCGGAAACATTTAATTAGGCAATATTGGGCGAAGGAGTATTTTTTTAAATTTTTTAATGAGACATAACGAAATATACTTGACATTTCAGTAATTTAGTGGTTTGTTGATTATGTAGTCCGAGAGGCTATTTGGGGGCGCGCTTAACGCGACGCGCCACCCACACCGGATTGGCGGTGGTGTCCAGTAATGGATGCGGGCGCATAAGGGGCAGCACGCTCCGCGCGAGTTGGGTAGCGTTGTAAAAAATGAAGCCCAAAAGGTCCCGAAACCTAAGGGGCCGTGTGCATATAGGATTGGATTTTTGATCCCGTATGCACACGGCCCCTTTTTTTTGTCTTAAAAAAATTCAAAGGGAGGTGATCCCGATGCAGCAGCAAGTCACAATCAACGGCGCGCCGGCGGACATATTCGCCGACCTTGCCGACAAGGCTTATGTCCTCGATCTTCTTGGGATAAAGGAGGCAACCTTAAAACGGTGGTGTTCCGAAGGTCGGATACCGCATTTTCGATTGGGTTCGCGGAAACTTATCCGTTTTCGGAAAAGCGAGCTCGCGGCCTGGCTCGAGGCAAAACAATGAGCACAAGCGAAACGATCGCCGCGGCAATGGCTTGGATCAATAACGAGGTTGCGCGCGCCGATTATGGCGAGATCGGCGTCAGACTCGTTATCCACGCCGGCCGCGTCGTGAAGGTCGAGCGGTCCATCACCACGAAAGAGGCGACGGCATGAACGCAGCCCGTATACCAGGACACGAATTCCAGCCAACACCGGACCGGCTCCGCGAGATCGAGGACCGGGCCCGCCGCGTTCGGGAGCTCGACGCGAGGGAAGCGCGATTGCTCGAAACCATCGCCCGGATGGGCTCATGGCAGGTCCACAGCCCGCACTACGGTCTGGTGACGTGGAGCTTCGGTCCGGGCGGATTATCAGTAGCGTATAACGTCGATGAACTCGACGAATAATTAAGAGGAGGTTTTAAAAACGATGCAGGATGCAAAAAAATTACTCGCCGCAACACGGCGCGCGCGAGGTGTTCCGGCACCGATCGAGGGCAGTCACCGGGACAGCCCATTTTCAGCGCTCCGAAATTCCGACACGGAAGAATTTGGGAAATGGCTCATCGAACGCGGGAAGCGGCTCTTGGAGACCGTTCCGGCATCGGAACCCGTCCAGGCACCAGCCGTATCGGAGCTCGACGCATTCGAGGCGAAGGCCCGCGCGGCCGCAAGACGGTTAACTGAGTTTAAAAACGACAGTGGAAAAACTGTTGTTCGTGGCGGAAATGGCGTTATCGTCGTCGGACCG
>JAGODA010000143.1 GCA_017998475.1 Spirochaetota bacterium
CCGCAGGTCCGCGCGGTCATCCAGGTGCAGGCCTTCATGCCGGCCGCGGTGTATTCGGTGATCACCGCCGTGCTGCACGACCTCGACGCCCCTTTCGCCTCCGGTGTTTTCGTGGTGAACACCGTGGCGTTTCTGACCGTGGTGCTTCCGGCCATCTTCCTCTTTCGCGGCCTGATTCTGCCTCTATAGTTTCGGCCGCCCATATTTGCCTTGACGCCGTCTCCCGGCGTTGAATCATTGTATCCCTTGTTCGTCCCGTGAATCGCTACAGGCGGAGGATGCACGGCAATGACCGATATCGATGAGGCGTATCTCCGACCGACCGAAATACTCGACAGCGACCATCCCCGGGTGCGCGCGTTCGCCGCGGCGGCCGTAAACGGTTTCTCAAGCCCGGTCGAGAAGGCGGTCCGGCTGTACTACTCAGTGCGCGACGGCATCCGTTACGATCCATACGTGCCCTTTCATAGGCCGGAGCATTACCGCGCGAGCGGGGTGCTGGCCCGGGGTCGCGGCTACTGCGTCTCGAAGGCGGCGCTGTTGTGCGCCCTCGGCCGTTCGGTCGGCATACCGTCCAGGATCGGCTTTGCCGACGTCCGCAACCACATCGCCACGCGCGAGCTTATAGAGACCCTGGGCTCAAACCTTTTCGTGTACCACGGCTTTACGGAGTTTCTTCTGGAAGGTAAATGGGTGCGCGCCACCCCGGCCTTCAATCGCGAGCTCTGCGAGCGTCACGCCATCGCCCCGCTCGAGTTCAACGGGCGCGACGACTCCATTTTCTCCGAGTTCAACCGCGAGAACAGGCGCTTCATGGAGTATGTCGCCTACCACGAACCGTCCGCCGACATACCGCTTGACCGCATCATCGCGGCCTGGGAGAGGGAGTACGGCGCGGAGAGGGTGCGCGGGTGGATCGAGCTGCACGAGGCCGCCGGTGGCGGCCCCGCGCGCGATTTTGCCTCGGAAGAGGTCGTGAAGTCCTAGGGCTGTTCGGTCCCGTCGCGACTGTCGAGGTCGAGCACCACGAACCTGTGCGTTCCGGCGCGGTTGATGAGGACGAGCACCCTGGTCTTTCCCTTGAGCGAGGCCACGGCCCTGTTGTAGGTGTTGACGCTGTCGATCACCCCGCGCTCGATCTCGCGGATCACGTCGCCGGGGGCGATGCCCGCGCGCATGGCGGGCGAGCCCTGCTTGACCTGAGTGACGATGACCCCGGACTTCTCGGGAGACCGGTATTTATAGGCGAGATCCTCGTCGATGTCCCTGACCGCCATGCCGAGCATGTCCTCGCGGTCGCGCACGTCGCGGTCGGCGACCGGCGGCGCGACGGGCATGGTTCCGATGGTCATTTCGATTTTTTCGGCCCTTCCGTCGCGGTACACGTCGATCTTCACCTTCGTTCCGGGTTTCTTTACCGCCACCACGCGGCGAAGATGATTGACGTCGCCGATCGGCGCGCCGTCGACCGCGGTTATGATGTCGCCCTTGCGAAGCCCCGAGCCCTCGGCCGGCGATTCCTTCAGGATATCCGCGACGAGCGCGCCTCCCGTGCCCGTGTACCGGAACGCGCCCGCGATGTCCTTCGTGACGTCCTGAATGTAAACGCCCAGCCAGCCGCGCGTGACCTTGCCGCCCGAGATGAGCTCGCCGGCGACCTCCTTCACCATATTGGCCGGGATGGCGAATCCGATTCCCATATACCCGCCGCTCTTCGAGAAGATCGCGGTGTTGATGCCGACAAGCTTTCCGTCGATATTGATGAGCGCGCCTCCCGAGTTCCCCGGATTGATCGCCGCGTCGGTCTGTATGAAATTTTCGTAATCGGCAAGGCCGACGCTCTGGCGCCCGGTGGCGCTCACGATTCCGGTGGTCACCGTGTGCGAGAAGCCGAAGGGATTTCCGATGGCGATGACGAGCTCGCCGACCTCCAGTCTGTCGGAGTCGGCCATCTGGATTACCGGCAGGTCGGCGGGTACCGCGCCGTCGATTTTTATGACGGCGATGTCGGTGGCGGGGTCCGCGCCCAGCACGGAGCAGCCGAACTCCCTGCGATCGGAAAGGGTTATCTTGATCGAGCGCGTGTCCTTTATGACATGATGGTTGGTCACGATATAGCCGCGTTTGTCGATGATGACGCCCGAGCCCAGCGCCTTGGGTTCGATCCTGTTCTGGAATGGAAATTTATTGAGCGGGTTGCCGAACATGTCGTATTCGTGCGCCTGGTTTTTCGGCGGTTCCTTGATGGCGGATATGTTCACCACCATGGGCATGCTGCGCTTAATGACCGGGATGACGCTCTCGTTATAGCGCTTCAGAAAACTCTCTTTTGTTTCGACCTGTTTCTTCGCCGGGGGCGGGGTCTTTTTACCGGCGGTCTGCCCGGAGGCCGGTGCGGCCAGCAGGCAGGCCGCGGCGGCGGCGGCGATATATGATCGTAGACGATTCATTGCTTCTGCTCCTCTGCGGCGTGTGCTTTCGATAAGGCGGTGCGCACCTTGCCGGAATGATGGCCGTGTAAGGACGATTTGTAAAGATATTTTTATGCGCGCCGAAACGCGTCCCGCGAAATATGGGAAGCCGTCAAAGGGAAGAGTCGCATGCGCCCTCTCATTTCGGGGGCGACGCGATATTTTTATTGCGCAGGGCTTTATTATGGCGGATACTGGGGTCGCGACGAGTAACATTTCAAGCGGAGGAGTGTCATGAAACACGGGGCGCGGAATACGGTCAACGCGAGGGTGACATCGATAAAGAAGGGCGACATCATGTCGCTGGTTAAATTCGAAATCAGCGCGCCTGCCGAAATGTCGTCGGTTCTGACGACGGAGTCGCTCGAGGAACTCGGTGTTAAAGTCGGGGACGAGTTGAAACTCGCCATCAAAGCCGTGCACGTGCTGCCGTACAAAGAGTAGCGGGACTACGGGCCGGGCGCACGGTCAGAGTGCCCTGTGGCTATTTATAGAGGCTGGTGCGATTCATGAGAACGGACACGCGAAGGTCGACGGGCCGCATTCTGGTTTTGCTTGCTATCGCCTTCCCTTTCGCGCGGGCGGGTTCCGCTTCTCCGTCGGTTTCGCATGATGAAATACTCGCCGCCATACGGGATAACGCGTCCAGGGTGTATTCTTCATACGAAGGTGTCGAGGCCCGTCGTAACGCCGTGTCGCGTGTCTACGATTCCCGCACCGGCGCGCTCATCGATTCCACGGAAGTCCTGCTGATACGAAAGGAGTATTTTCGCCGAAAGCCGGAGTACACGGCGCTCCGTTATGTTAAAAATGGAGAGGAACTCCCTCCGGATAAGTACGGTTATCGCACGCGCGAACCGATTCATCTGCCGTTCGACGTCGACAATGACGTCAACTACAGCGAACGCATTTCCGGGACGGCCGTCGTGGAGGGGGTGCGCTGCTGGATGGTGGAGATCGTTCCGAAAAAAAAGACCGCGCGCCACATCAGCGCCCGGGCGTATTTCGCGGTCGACGGTCTCGCGCTTCGTTACCTGGAGGGGACGCTGGCGGACAATCCCTTCGGCGTGAAGAGCCTTACGATGCGGCTCTATTTCCGCAGTCTGAACGGCGCGGCGGTCGTCCAGCGCGGCGAATATGAAATCGACGTGCATGTGCCGATCGTCTATCCGCACCGGCGGATCGTGCACCGCTTCACCTCGAGCGGCGACCGGCTCATTCCAAAAAATTCGGATTGATTAAACGGTCAATTCAATCGAACGTGCACCGTGCTGGCATGCCGTACGGGTCAGGGGCGTTAAGAACCCGATGGAGGAGAAGGGGATGGTGCGAGCGATCTGCGTGTTCTGCTCTTCGAGCGACGCCCTCGCGCCGGAATATTTCGGCGCGGCCGCCGAACTGGGAACGCTCATAGGCGCGAGGGGGTGCGAACTCGTCTACGGCGGGGCGAACGTGGGGCTGATGGGAAGGCTCGCCCGCGCGGCGAAAGAGGCCGGGGCGCGGGTGACCGGCGTGATACCGCGGTCCTTTTACGCGCGGGGACTGGCCTTCGACGGCGCCGACGAGCTCATCCTGACGGACGGCCTGAGGGAGCGAAAGGCCGCGATGGGGGAACGCGCCGAGGCCTTCATCGCCCTTCCGGGCGGATTCGGCACGCTCGAGGAGATGCTGGAGGCGATAACGCTCAAGCAGATCGGCTTTCACGACAGACCCGTGGTGTTCGTCAACACCTCGGGTTTCTATGACGGTCTTGCCGGGCTCTTCGAGCGCCTGTACGAGCTCGATTTCGCGAAGCCCGATAGCCGCGCGCTCTATCACCTGGCCGGCGGACCGCGTGAGGCGATGGCGTATATCGACGCGTACGTCCCGGCAGCGGTTTCCGGAAAGTGGTTCTGACCGAGGACGTCGCGAGCCGGTGGGCCGGATATTCGTAGAAAATTGTCATTGAACGGGCGGCAAGCCCGGAAGTAATCCTGGTACGAGCGGGCGCGGGCACGCGCCACGAAGAGATGTGGGATGATGAGATCAGAGAGCCCCTATACCGACAACGCCGGAAGGCCTATTCGCGAACGCGATACCATCGAGGCCAAGTACGGCTACAGGTACACCGTGTGTCTCGATCCGGCCCGCGACGGTTGGACGGCGGTCGACTCCACCGGACATAACCGTATAGCCCTGGAGCGCGTTGCGCGATTCTGTACGGTCGCGGACCGCGCGTGGGAGGGCTCGTGAGCCGCACGGCCTGTCTGTTGCCGCTCCTTGCACTCCTTGCGGCGGCCGTCCCCGCGAAGGGGGCTGCCCAGCCCGCGTATAAACAGGTGCGCATACAGGGCACCGAGCTCTACTCGGAGCTGTTTCTTCTCGAGCATCTCGACCTGTCGACGCTCCCGGCGGGCCAGGAACATTTCGACAGGGTCTCCCGCGCGCTTAACGCCTTCTATCACAAGCAGGGCTATGTTCTGGCCATCTGTTATCCCGTCAGCGAAACCGATACCGGGCTCGTCGTTCATGTCGACGAGGGGAAGCTCGGGCGCATCGTCTTCCAGAGGCTCAACACCCTCGACACCATCCGGGTGCGTTACGACTTCAAACTGCCGTTCAGAATCTACAACCGGTACACGGTGCAGGACCGCATCAACCGCCTGAAGCGGAAATACGGATTCAAGGACATACAGGCGGTACTCAAACCCACCCGAAGTTACGAGCGGGCCTTCTTCCAGCTCGACCAGCAAATCGGGGTGCCATTCGTCGGAGGGGTGCGCCTGCCCTTCTTCAAGGATTTCGACTACCGGTACGACCTCGATATCAACATCGTGCGCGCGCCCTCGGCAGCGGCCGCGGGAGCGGCAGTGAGCTACGGATTCGACGTCAATTACACCAAGGGGCTTATACCGTACGTCAAGTATCGGCACCCCTCGCTCTTTTCGGAGGGCGACCGCCTGGAGGCGGGAACTTCCATGGGAATCTACTACGGCCTGGACCTCGATTTCGCCGCCATCCCCCGCTACACCTTCATCGAAATCGAATCGAAGTACCATTTCACGCCCACGGTCGACGGCTACTTTACGCCCCTCGTAAGGGCCACCGGACACAATTCGCGCGCCTCGCGCGCGGATCTGGGACTCGAGGAATACAACTTCACCATCCTCCGCGGTTCGGCAGACCCCGGCGTGACCCTCCTTAAAGAACTGAAGATATACGCCGGATACGGGGCGGAGAAGGCCTTTGTCTTCGACAGCACGGTAGACGAAACCGCGGCAGGGTCGGTGGAAGTGACGAAGGAGACGCAGTTCTGGAACATCGGCGAGGCCTCGATCGTCGTTGACCTCCTGCCCTTCGCCGAGGACGACATCATTCAAAGAAAATTCACCTTTTCGTTCGGCCGCTACTTCGAGAGCAAGCGCACGGGAGGGCGGCGCTTCAACGAATTCCTGTTCGACGGCCGTCTCGACATCGACCTTCCCAATTCTGACATCTTCGCCTTCAAGTGCGATTACGCGCGCCTGTGGGGCGACGTGCCCTTTTATCACGACCGCGGGGTGAGCGGCAAGAGCTTCAAGGGGTTTAACGGCAAGGGCTACTATTCGCACGACATCGCGCGCGTTTCGAACGAGTATATGATGTCCTTCTACCGGGAGTACTTTTACGCCGGTCTGTACATCGACGGCGTCCGGTTTAAAGGGTACGACTACGGGTACGATTACGAGCTACAAGGCGAACAGTACGGCCTGGCCGCCGGTGTGGCGGGGCACTTCATTGTCTTCGACCAGTTCGAGTTCAATATCTACTACGGGCCCGACTACCTCTTCTCCGACGGGTCCTCGCAGATGAACCTGGGCTTCGATCTTCGCAAGAAATGGTAGCTTCCGCCCGGGCCTTCCGGCTTTACCCGAAGAGCGAATCGATGTAGCGCCCGAACCCCCCGGGCCCGCCCTCGCCGAGCGCCGCGACGGCGCCCGTCCCCACGATAAAGCCGCCCGCCAGCTCCACGGCCGCGCGCGCGTCGGCCGCGCTCCGAATGCCGAAGCCCAGTACCACCGGGACGCTGCTCGATCGCCGTGCGCGGCGTATCTTCGCGCGCGTGGCGGCGTCCAGCGTGAAACCGCTTCCCGTTATTCCGCGGATCGAGACGAAATAGAGAAAGCCCCGCGCCGCGCGCGCGGTCGTCTCGATCTGTCCGGGCGTGTTTTCCGGCGTGACGAAATCGATGTATTCGAGCCCCTCTCCGGCGAGGGCGTCGCGAAAGGGCGCGCTCTCGACGAATGGAACGTCGGGCACTATGAGGCCGTCGGCACCGGCGCGGCGCGCCATCTTCGCGAAACGGGCAAGCCCCGGGCTGTGCACCGGGTTCGCGTAGCTCATTAAGTAAATCTTTTTCCCCGCGGGCGCCGTACTCCGAATGTCGGCGACCGAATCGAGCAGATCGTCGAGCCGGAAGTCCCGTCCGAGCACCTCTTCCCCCGCGCGTGCGATGACCGGACCGTCGGCCACGGGATCGGAGAAGGGGACGCCCACCTCCAGAAAGTCGAAGCGCTCCAGGCCCATACGCGCGGCCTCTTTGAAACGCTCCGCGTCGGGATAGTTACCCATCAGGTACACGCCGTTATAGCCGTTCATTTTTTCAACGCCTCCTCGATTATTCCCATGTCTTTATCGCCGCGGCCCGACAGGTTGACGAGCACGGTCGTGCCGCGCAGAGCGCGCCGGTTTCTGATGACGTAGCCCAGGGCGTGGCTGCTTTCGAGCGCCGGGATGATCCCCTCCGTGCGCGTGAGATCAAGGCATGCCTGAAGCGCGTCGGTGTCCGAGCACTCGGCGTAACGGACCAGGCCGCTGTCTTTAAAATGGCTGTGCTCCGGTCCCACGCCGGAATAGTCAAGCCCCGCCGAGATGGAATGCACCGGCAGCACCTGCCCCTCGTCCGTTTGAAGAAGATACGTACGGCTGCCCTGGAAGATGCCGGGACGTCCCCTGCCCAGAGAGGCGCTGTGGTCGCCGGGCGCGTGCGAACGGCCCCCGGCCTCAACGCCGACGAGCGCCGTGCGCTTTGCCCCGAGGTAGGCGGCGAAGATGCCCGCGGCGTTGCTCCCCCCTCCCACGCAGGCGACCACCGTATCGGGGTCGCGTCCCGTTATGCGGCGCATCTGCGAGCGGGCCTCGCGTCCGATGACGGACTGGAAGTCGCGCACGATCCGCGGGAAGGGCGCCGGGCCGATAACCGAGCCGATGAGATAGTGCGTGCCGCGGACGCTCGCCACCCAGTCGCGCATCGCCTCGCTCACCGCGTCCTTGAGGGTGCGCTGGCCCGTCGCCACCGGCACGACCTCGGCCCCCAGGAGCTCCATGCGGTGCACGTTCGGCGCCTGCCGGGCGACATCCTCGGCTCCCATGTAGACGCGGCACGCCATGCCGGTGAGCGCGGCGGCCGTGGCGGTGGCGACGCCGTGCTGTCCGGCCCCGGTCTCGGCGATCACGCGGCGCTTTCCCATGGAGCGCGCCAGAAGGATCTGCCCGAGCGTGTTGTTCAGCTTGTGCGATCCCGTGTGCACCAGGTCCTCGCGTTTCAGGAAGAGCTCCAGGCCGAGTTTCGCCGAAAGGCGACGGGCGTGATAGACCGGAGTGGGCCTTCCCGCGTAGTCGCGGAGCAGGCGCGCGTGTTCGCGCCGCATGGCCGTATCTTTAAGGAAGCGCCGGTAGGCCTCCTCCAGTTCGTACAGGGCGTTTACCAGGCTTTCGGGGACGAAG
>JAGODA010000145.1 GCA_017998475.1 Spirochaetota bacterium
AAGGACGAGGCGGGCTTCCGCACGGCCGAAAGCACCGTGGTGCTGGGCGACGAGGCGAAGGTACGCGCGCGCTTCAACCGCGCGCAGGTCGCGCCGCTCGCCGTCTTTGCCGCGCTCGCGAGCGCGGGGCTCTACTTCATGCTCGCATGGGCGCGCCTGCGGGGCGCTCCGTCCGGCCTTTTTCTGGGGCTCTGCTGCGTTGCCGCAGCCCTTTATTTTATCATGAAAACGCAGGCCAAATACTTCCTGGCCGACGACTTCATGCTCCTCAAGCGGATCGAGTACGCCGCGGGCGCCTTCGCGCCGTACCTCTTTATGAATTATCTCTATTTCCTGTTCGCGCGGCGGCGGGCAAAGACGGGACGCCTCGAGAAGGCCGCCATGCTTCTAATAAACACCGTGTCGGTCGCGTCGGTCGTCCCCTTTTTCGCGAGCGACAATATCCTTCTGTGGGACCGCTGGATGTACGCGGCGGTTGAGCCGCTCCTCATCGCGCCGGTAGCGATGTCCTACCGCGTCCTCGCGGCGGGCACGGCGGCCGACAGGCGGAGCGCCGCGCTGATCATCGCCGGGTACACCCTGTGCGTGGCGGCCGTGGCGCACGACGTAATGGTGCACCGCGCGTACATCGACAACGCCACGGTGGGGCAGTGGCCCTTTCTGGTTTTCGTCATCCTTCTCCAGCAGATGATGGGACGGCTCGAGCCGGGCGCGGGGAAGAAGCGCGAGCGGATTGCCATTACCGACAGAAGCGAGGAGCGCCTTGAGGCCGTCATCGCTTACCTCGGGGAGCATTACAACAGGCCGCTCTCGCGCGAGAACCTCGCCGCGCGATTCGACATGAGCGCCGACCATCTCAGCCGCACCTTCCGCGCCTACACCGGCGTGAAGATCACCGACTACGTCAACCGCCTGCGCGTCGACTACGCGCGCGGCGAGCTCGCCGCCACCGACCGGCCCGTCATCGACATCGCGCTCGACGCGGGATTCGAGAGCCTGCGCACCTTCAACCGCGTCTTCGCGCGCGTCGAGGGGACGAGCCCCACGGCCTGGCGCGCTCGCACGCGGGCGCGGTAGGCCTTTCCATCACCTCCGGACATTTTCTGTTTTTCCCGATTCTGGCGAGCGCTCCCGGCCCCGGCGGTGTAGTATCCGGACGTGATGTAAACCCGCCATAGAACGAGGTGAGTCAAATGAAACAGGCATTGCGGAAAACGCCGCTCGGGCTCGCGGCGACCGCGGGCGTGGCGCTTGCGGCGCTGGCCGTGCTCGTCGCCGTGTGGTATTTCAGGCCCAACGCGTCGGAGGTGGACCCGGCGCTTGCAATGGAGCTCGGCGCCGCGGTGAGCGACGGCATGCACAATTCGAACACCGACATGACCTTCTGGAAGGGGCATTTCTACCTGGTGCACGCGCGCTCGAAGTACCACATGGGAAACGAGGGGTCGAGCCTAAGGGTGCTGCGCTCGGCCGACGCGAAGAGCTGGACGATGATCCACGAGGTGCGCTCGCCGGGCGAGGACGTGCGCGATCCGAAGATCGTCGTGATGAACGGAAGGCTCGTGCTGTACGTGCTGGTCAACCGCGGCTTCGAGCCCGAGCCGCACGGAACGGCCGTCACCATGACCGCCGACGGTAAAAGCTGGACGGCGCTCGAACCGGTCACGCCGGAGGGCTGGCTGCTGTGGAGACCGAAGACCCGCGACGGACGCACCTGGTACGTCACGGCGTACTGGAAGGACCACGGAAAGTCGATACTGCTCGCGTCACGCGACGGCGTGCGCTGGGACACGGTCTCCACGATACACGAGGGCGACCGGAACGACGAGACGGCCATGGAGTTTCTTCCTGATGGAAGGATCATCGCCACGGCCCGCCTGGAGGGAACGCGCTCCTGGCACCAGGGGGCGATGGACGCGTCAACGCTCATCGCCGTCGCCGCGCCTCCCTATACACGCTGGATGACGACCGTAAGCCGCGTCACCCGCCTCGACGGGCCGGTGCTCTTCGGCCACGCGGGAAGGGTGTTCGCGGCCGGGCGCTACGACCCGGAGAACTACGACCGCTGGTACGGGATGTCGAGCCTTCTGGGCCGCAAGCGTACGGCGCTGTACGAGGTCATGCCCGGGAAGCTCGTTAAGCTTTCGGATCTTCCCAGCGCCGGCGACACCTCGTACCCGGGCGCGGTGCTGAGGGACGGCACGCTGTATCTCTGTTATTACACGAACGACGTGAAGCGGGACTACTCGTGGCTCCTGGGGCTCGTCATGCCGAGCGACATCATGCTCGCGAGGATCGACATGGCCTCGCTCGTGGCGCTCGCGGACGCGCGTAAATAGCGCCGGAAGGCCATGGGCCTGCATGAAGGCGGGGCGCCGCGCCCCGCCTTCTACATGTCGATCCCCGTATAGCGCTTGAGCGCGATGCCGATGAGGAAGCTCACCAGCGACACCCCGCCCGACAGGAGCGCCATCTCGGCGAAGCGCGCGCGGAAGGACTCGTCCTTCACCACGGAGTAGTAGTAGTTGAAGAGCGCGATGATGGCGAGCGCGCAGACGAACATGATGCCGAGCGAGAGATAGCGGTTGCCGAGCGCGAGGTAGGGCGTGACGAGCACGGCCACGGTCAGGATGTAGGCGATTCCCGTGTAGACCGATGCCTTTACGGCGCTGTTGTCGCCGCCCTCGGCCTTGGTCGAGAGGTACTCCGACGCGGCCATGGAGAGCGCGGCGGAGATCCCGGTGATGAGCCCGATGATCCCGATGAGCTTCGTGCTCGAGAGCGCGAAGGTGAATCCCACGAGCGCCCCGGTGAGCTCGACCAGCGCGTCGTTGAGCCCCAGCACGACCGAGCCCATATAGTTCAGCCTGTCCTCGCGCAGCAGGCCGATGAGTTTGTATTCGTGCTTCTTCTCGTCCTCGGCGATCGCGGCCACGTCCGGGTATTTCTTCCGGTACCTCGTGTACCGCGCGACGGCGCGCGTCTCGTCGCGCTCCAGGAGCTTCAGCGCGAAGGTCGGGCCGAGCACGCGCGCGGCAAGGAGTATCCGGTAAACGGCGAAGCGGCGGGCCTTCACCTCGGTCCCGGTGTATCCTTTGAGCAGGGCGTAATGGCGCTCCTCTTCCTTCGAAAGCCTGGCAAGCACCTTCGCGTTGGGGTCCGCGGAATTCGGCCCGAGGAGCCGCGAGTAGATTTCGACCGCCTCGGCCTCGGAGCGCTGCATCTCGAGGAAGTCGTTCAGCTCTTCCGGAGCGATTTTTTTACGCGTTCGTGATGTCATGGCATTCCCCTTATCTTCCGTGCTTTCCGGGCCGGCACCCGTACGGCAGCCCGGTTTTCCCGGGGCCGACCCTCAGGCTTTCGACCCCGCTTTCGGATACGACGGCGCGAGCGAGATGACGAGCTGGCCGCCCGAGTAGAGGATGGGCCCGAAGAGCATGGGCATGATCTTCGCGTAGCTGTGCAGGGCGAACTCGATGTCGCCGAGATAGAGCATGAGCGTGCCGATCGTAAGGAGCGCCGCCTGCGTTCGTCCGAGGGCCGTCCCGAAGAGCGTGGAGGCCGCGCGCGTCACGACGAATGGAAGCACCAGCCCGTAGATGAGAGCGGGTATGAGCATGTCCCCCAGGAATGGCTTCAGGTACGACATGAGCGCGCCGTAGACGACGAGCGCGACGGCGCCCACGTAGAGGTCCTGCTTTCGGAAGCCGCTGATGATGGTGAAACCGACCGCGTAGGTCAGGTAGGCGATGACGGCGATGACGAGCCCGCGCATCACCACGAAGGGGTCGGTCATGTCGATGTTCAGGAAATCTCCCAGGAGCGCGATGGCGAGCCCGGCGGTCACGAAGGCCGTCAGGCGGCGGTTGACGCCCGCGCGGCGGAGCGAGAGAAGCGCCGTCGCGATGCAGAGAATCGTGATGAGCGGTTGTACGACCATGACGGTAGCGATGTCATTGGTCCAGCGTGCCTGCCAGTAGATTGCGATGCCGATCAGCGCGAACGGAACGGGGATGAGGTGCGCTCCCATGAGTGCCTCCGTTGTTTGGAAATGCGGGCCGCGCGGGGTCCGTGCGGTAATGGTGGGGCGGGCGGCGTGTGGATTGCAAGAAGATTATTGTGCGGTCGTTGCGCACCTTTCGGGTGAAATGGTGCGATAAGGGCCTTTACCTTATCGGATTCCCATGAATGATCGAAGTGTCTCCTCTGTGGTATACTGAGGCACAAAACCCAGCTCCTTACGGATTTTCGCTGTGTCCATGGACAATGGATAGCGGATGTAGTCGATCTGGGATTTTCCGAAGGGCACAAGGCGAAATCGGAAGAGTATCTCAACCAGCGAGTAGATAAGCTTCGGGGGCAGCGCCAGGTATTTCTTTCCCAGAAAACGCGCGAGTTCCCGGTAACGGATTCCGCCATCGGCGGCCAGGTTGAACGCGCCGCGTACGTCCTTCACCGCGGCGAGATAGAAGGCCTCGGCGGTGTCGTCCTCGTGGACGAACTGCATGATGGGGTCGTACCCGCGCACGCCGATGATGACCGGCTGTCGCATGGACTGCGCCGTGGTGCTTTTGCAGGTGGGGCCCATTACGATGCAGGGCCGCAGCACTGCGACGGCGCAGGAACGGTGAGACGCGGCGAAACCCGCGATCATTTCCTCGATCGCAGCCTTGTTCTCCGAGTACGGGAAGCCCGGCGTGGAGCGGATGGGCGCCGTCTCGGGGAGATAGTCGGGCGTGCCCTCGAAAAAGCCGTAGGCGCAGTCCGAGCTCGCCACCACGAGCCGCTTCACGCCGGCCTTCGCGCAGGACTCGAGCACGTTCGCCGTGCCGCGTACGTCGACATCGTACTCGAAACCGCTGTCACGCGTGGGATACGCGATGAAGGCCAGGTGGATCATCGTACCGACGCCGGTGCTGTCGACGATGCCGGCGAGCGTTGCGCCGTCGCGTATGTCGCAGCGGTGGTACTCGAAGCGATCGGGAAGTCCGAACGGGGGAGGGGCGATATCCATGCAGACGACGCGCTCGAATGAGGTGTCTCGTTCCAGGCGTTTGAGCAGGCGCTTGCCGATATAGCCGAACGCGCCGGTGATTCCGAGTATTTTTTTCGATCCGGCCATTGATTTCCTCCCTGTGGTATCAAACCGGCGCCATTGCGGATACTGTCGCGGAGGGCAAACGAACCGCCGCAGGGCCGCCGCGCGCCTTCACATCACGAGCGACTGAATACGTATGAGAAAGTTGCCGAGGTCGCGCGAGTACTCGGGAGAGCCGTCGAGCGCGAGGTAGCCTTTTTCGACGGCCTTAACCATATTGATGTCGTTGGTAAGGATGGGAAGCGCCTCGTCAATGCTCCTGAATTTCATATGAACGAAGGGCTTACGCCTCGTGCAGGTTCCCGGCCCCGCCTGGGACCTGCCCGCCTTAATACGCAGATACGCGGCGATATCATCCTGACCGCTCACGGAGAACTGGTAGATGCGTTCGGGCTGTTTGCCGGTCCACTCGGCCATCTCGGGGTCGCCGAGTTTATTGTAGCGGCTGAGCGCGGCGGCCATCATGTAGATGGAAAGCTTCACCTTCAGCCGCCGCTTCGCGGGGTCTTTCGGCCGTGCAGTCGGCATGAGGAGCGTGAGGCTGGAAAGGAGCGCGAGGAGCTTGAGGAAAAGCCCGATCTTCCGGATGCCGCGGATGCGCACGAGCGCCGGCTTTCCTCCCAGCATTGCCACCATCCGCCTGATGGTTCTGAACTCGAAGGAGATGTCGGGAGCCTCGCAGACGCCCTGCACCACGTCGAGACTGCCGTTCGTAAACGAAAGATAAGAGCCCACGTCGCCATTGGGGTCGCGCGCAACGAACTGGATTTTAGCCGTCACTCCCTTGAATTTTTCCGCGATCGACGGACTGTCCTTGATCACGACTTTCAGCAGGGGGAAGAGCGCCTGCAGGATGAGCTCCGCCGCCAGCCTGTTCCTGTCCGGTGCCATGTCAGAACCCGTCCTCCCAGTTTTCTTCCTCCTCGAAGTCGCGCTTCATCACCTCGCGCACTTTTTTTACGATACCGTCGGTGTCGAGCCCGTAGTAATTGTAGAGGTCCTCGGGATAGCCGACAATCGAGTAGCAGTCGGGGATGCCCACGCGGCTGAAGGCGCAGGCCCTGCCGCTCTCGGCGATCACCTCGGAGACGGCGCTTCCCAGGCCGCCGTACACGTTGTGGTCCTCGAAGGAGATGATACGCCGCGTCTCGGCGATCGCTTTCAGGATGATCTCCGTGTCGAGGGGCTTGATGGTGTGCATGTTGATCACCCGCACGCTCAGGCCGTCGCTCTCGTGGAGCAGGTGCGCCGCCTCCTTCGCCTGGAGAACCGTTATACCGCAGCAGATAAGGGTGATGTCGCTTCCGGAGGTGATCTCTACGGCCTTTCCGATCGTGAAGCCGTAGTCGTCCGAGGAGTAGCAGGCCTGTTCGAAACCCCGGCCTATGCGTATGTATACGGGGCCCGGTCGCTCGAGGCAGGCGACGACCGCGTTCGCGCACTCGATTCCGTCGGCGGGGACGATCACCGTCATGTTCGCCATCGAGCGCATGATGGCGATGTCCTCGGTGCAGTGGTGCGTGGTGCCCGCCTGTCCGAAGGAGATGCCGCCGTGCGTCGCGATGATCTTGACGTCCAGGTTCTGGTAGCAGATGTCCGTGCGCACCTGTTCGGCGGCGCGCATGGTGGTGAAGGCGGCCATGGTCGACACGAATGGAGTGAGGCCCGACAGGGCGAGCCCCGCCGCCATGCCGAACATGTTCTGTTCGGCGATCCCCGCGTTGAAGAAGCGGTCGGGATACTTCGCCGCGAACGCGCCGATCTTCGTCGATTTCGCCAGGTCGGCAGAGAGTCCGACGATTCGTTCGTTCGTTTCACCCAGTTTGCACAGCACCTCGCCGTATATGTCGGCCTGGGTCATCGTGTTCGCGTCGTATACGTTCCAGGTTAGGCCTTCCGCCATTGCCGTCCTCCGTTGTCACCCCGCATGGTGCGGGTAGTTTCGCGTTCGATCGTTCACTCAGGCGTCGATTCGCCGTTTCGCCTTCTCCAGCATGTCCGAGTCCAGCCCGCCGTAGTGCCAGCGGACGTCGTTCTCCATGAAGTCCACCCCCTTTCCCTTGACCGTGTGGGCGATGATGACCGTGGGCGCCGAGGCTTCCGCGATCGCCGCGTCGAAGGCCGCGGAGAGCTCCGCGAACGAATGCCCGTCCGCCTCTCTGACGGCGAAACCGAACGATCGCCATTTGTCGGCGAACGGCTCGAGAGCCATGACCTGTTCGGTTCCGCCGTCCACCATGAAGCGGTTGCGGTCGACCAGGGTCACCAGGTTCGTCACCCTGTAGTGCGCCGCGGCCATCGCGGCCTCCCACACGGAGCCCTCGTTGCACTCGCCGTCGCCCAGCAGGCACCACGTGCGCCAGGCCATGGACTGCCGGCGCGCTCCGAGCGCGAGGCCCACCGCCATGGGCAGCCCGTGCCCCAGCGATCCGGTGGACGCGTCGAGCCCGGTCACCTTGTGCCTGTCCAGATGCATGCCGAAGGGCGACTTGAACCTGTTGAAGCTCCTGATGAGCTCGAAATCGAAATAGCCCCTGCGCGCCAGAAGCGGCGCGAGTCCGGCCCCGGCATGGCCCTTGCTGAGTACGAAGCGGTCACGGTCCGCCATGGATGGATTTTTCGGATCGATGTTCAGGTATTTGTAATAAAGCAGGACCAGCATCTCGACCATGCTGAGCGAGCCGCCGACGTGCGCGCCGCCGGCCCAGAAGGTCACGTCGAGTATGTCCTTGCGGAGCTGCCTGGCGTGCTGTGAAAGTTCCTTTATCTCTTTCTCGGTGAGGGGCATGGCGTCCTCCGGATAACGGTGTATATCGCGGAAAACCCGCGGTATCAGTCCATCATGAAAACAGCTTTTAAAATCTTCTCCCTGCCGCCGCGGATCGTTCTAAAAGCACGTTTGTACTCTTTAATGGGGAAGCGATGCGTGATGAACTCCTCCAGCCGTATCTTTTTACGCGTATACAGGTCCATCACCGCCTCGAACGAGCTCATCCTTTTCCCGCCGATGGTCTCGCTTCCGTGCGCGTTCACGCCGATCATGCGAAGCTCCTGCTGCCAGACCGGTGTCAGGTCGAAGCAGACCGGGGCCAG
>JAGODA010000146.1 GCA_017998475.1 Spirochaetota bacterium
TCGGCATCGGCGCCGCGAACTCGTGGTAAAGCCTGCGGGCGCTTTCCGATCGCAGCATGAAATCATCATGGATGAAGAGTTCCATTGTGTTACTTTCCAAGTAAGCGGAGATGTCTTCCTATATGCCCGGCAAGCATTTCCGCGTAGAGCTCCTCCTCGGCGATGAGCGCGGAGAGGAATTCACGCCCGAGGGGATTCATCGCCCCGTCGGGTTCCCTTCGCAGAATAAATCCGTAGGTGATGTGCAGAACCTGCCGGGTGTCCTCATCGTCAAGGCCGGACGCGAGTTCATCGTCTGAAAGCGTATTCAGGGGACGAAGAACGGCCGTGTCGGCGGAAACATGATAATACCGCCGGGCCTCATCGAAGCACTCGAGTGCCCGCTCGTGCACCCTCCGATAGAGCTCCGGAAATTTCATTGCAACGAGCCGTACCGCTTCGAGCCAGTTTGTCCCCGCTGTTTTTACATGGAACCGCCCCTTCGTAAGCTCGCCGATTGCCGGAAACACAGCGAACTTGTCGCTTCCCGAATGAACGCTGAGACGATACCCGAACGCGTCAGCGATTGCCGAGTGCACCGCGAATTCCCGCCTGAAGCGGTCGACATCGCCCCGATAGTCCACACCCTTCTGAAATTCGCCGCAAAACCGAGGGGCCACGCCGGTGAGAACCACCCCGCGCCTGGACAGTTCCGCCGCGACAAGATAGTGCGCCTCCGGCGAGGTCGGCGCCGCCGTTTCGTCGATCGAAAGCTCGAAATCGACCTCACGTCCGGCGGTGGCGATCCTCTCCCTGTACACTTTTTCGGCGAAATCGATCACCCCTGAGTAGAGCAGCAGACATCGCGCAAGTTCCATTTTGTCGAAGGATATTTCCGCTCCCTCGACGAGGAATTCTTTTCCCGCGTAGGTACGCTCGTAGTCCTTTCTCACCGGAACCGGCACTGACGCGTATCGCCTTTTTATCTCCGATGGAGCGAGTGATTCGATTTCCGCGTCGATGAAATCCGAGCAGTCGAGCGTTATCATCGAAAAACCGGCGTCAAGCGCCGCGGATATGTCGTCCTCATTTTTAAGATGGTCGCCGTCGGCCCCGAATCCTTCCGTATAGCCCTCGCGCAGAACGCCAAAGCACGCCGCGTCCAGAACATCGGAGTACGTCCGTCCGGTAAGGGTCAGTTCTCGCATGCTCTGCTGGGCAAGGACGGGGAAAACACCCCTTTCCCGGACCGCCCGGATGTGGCCGGGAGAAGCGAGGCCGAGACGATCCCCAAGACCTATTCCTGATTTTAATCTTCCGGCGGGTGCGGGAAGGGTATACGGGAAATGCCGGTTAATCACGCGGCGGGTGGTTTCGATGAGAGGCGCGAGTTTGAATGTGTCGAATACCTCGCCGGGAAGCTCGTCGAACAGGGGACCCGAACCGGCCGCCAGCAGGAAGACCTCATCGGAACGGCGAATCATGAGAATCCCGGTATCTCCCTTTAATACACGGGAACGCGGATATACGACAGTTTCGCCGCTCGACGAAGGCAGTGCACCCCTCATGAGGGCATCGGCGATTCTACGTGCGTCATCCATGCAAGCATCTCTCCGATACCAGGCATCGCCGGGCGTACACGATTATTTCTTCTTTTTGATGGCGTCCTTGCCTTCGTACGCCGCCCCTATGTTCCATGCCTGTCCGATATAGTCGCCTATACGATAATACGCCCTTTCATGAGTGGCAAACACTATCGGATCGATCTTTTTTATATCGAGCCTGCCGTCGGTAAGATAGCGTTCCTCGGTGTATACGGAAACGATCTCTCCTATAAATGCCGTATCGACATCGAATTCCATCGTCTGTATAAGGCGGCACTCGAGGTTAAGCGGACATTCCTGTATCATCGGCGCGGTTTCCAGCTTCCCGTAGAAGCTGTTGAATACGGCGGACTTATCGACCTCCCCCCCCGACACCAGACCGCAGTAATCCGTCTTAATCGCCATGTCGGCGGAAGGAATATTGACGCTGAACGTTTTGTTTTCTATAATACCGATGTTCGTATAATGCGACTGGTTGATTGATACGGAAAGAATCGGTGGATGGGCATTGACAATCCCGCAGAAAGCGATAACGAGATAATTCGGTTTCCCTTCGATATTTGCCCCTACCAGCGTCGCGGGCATCGGGTACAGAAACGATCGCACGTCGAGTTCATGTTTTTTCACTTTAATATCACCCTTCCCGAAATCTCGAATCAGTGTAATCAAGATGGTTTTAATTTCAAGAAAAACCCGTGGAATCTGCTATAATTTTTACGACAGTTTCAAATAGAAATACGGTTATGTTCTTTATATTTAATTTATACATTTTATGGTGACCAGACCGGTAATTGAGTATTTCGTTCTCGACATTGATAGCAGCATATGTGATAATTTCCTTGACAAAAGAATCTGTGCATGAACATTGCTCATATTATGAATGTAGTTCATTTAGTACTCGATTCTGCGTAATTTTCAAACGACGTTGATTGTTCCGTTGATTCGTATGGTGCATAACCTAGCCATCATCGTTTCTCGGCATGGCGCGTCATACGTGTGTTAGTGTACAGTTGTATAAACAAAAACATGTGATATGCTGGCCTGATGTACGGGCCAAAAGATACGCGGCAATGCCGCAGCAAGATTCTTTTGTCTTGACTTTACTCTTTTTCAATGATTGTCTTATACTGAGCCAATATTAAAACTCGAAGGAGGTAAAGAATGGCAAGTGATACTCCTTTACTCGACGAACTTGAAAAAGGCCCATGGCCAAGTTTCGTAAAGGAAATCAAGCGTTCCGCCGGGAAGAGCGCCAAAGCTAAGGATCTGCTCGGTGTCGTCGAACAATCCTATAAGGATAAAGTCACTCACTGGAAGCATGGCGGAATAGTCGGAGTTACCGGTTACGGCGGAGGTGTTATCGGCCGTTATACCGATATCCCCGAAAAATTCCCCAACGCCGAACAGATGCACACCGTACGCGTAAATCATCCATCAGGCTGGTTCTATACTACCAAGGCCCTGAGGACCATCTGCGACATCTGGGAAAAGCACGGTAGCGGCCTCACCAATATGCACGGATCCACCGGGGATATAATTCTTCTCGGAACCGACACCGATCAGCTCCAGCCCGCGTTCAACACCCTTACCGAGAACGGATTCGATCTCGGAGGATCAGGCTCCGCTCTTCGCACACCCAGCGGCTGTGTCGGCCCGGCGCGATGCGAGTGGGCATGTATCGACACTCCTAATCTGATTTACGATCTCACACAGACATTCCAGGACGAACTGCACCGTCCCCGCTGGCCGTATAAGTTTAAAATCAAGGCATCGGCCTGTCCCAACGACTGTGTCGCCGCGATCGCCCGTGCGGACTTTACGATCATTGGGACCTGGCGTGACAGCATCAGGATCGACCAGTCCGCCGTTAAGGAATACGCCTCCAAAGGACTCGATATCGAGAATCTCATTGTGGCCAAATGCCCGGGCCAGGCCCTCGAATACGACGCGAAGAGCCAGAAGCTCACCGTTAAGCCCGAGGATTGCCTGCGGTGCATGCACTGCATCAGCAAGATGACCAAGGCCATTCGTCCCGGAAAGGAAACCGGTGCTACCATATTGATAGGCGGGAAAGCCCCCATTCTCAGAGGCGCGTTCCTCTCATGGGTTCTTGTACCGTTCATCAAGGTTGAACCGCCCTACACCGAAATCAAAGAGCTTCTCGAAAAAATCTGGGACTGGTGGGACGAGCACGGCCGCAACCGCGAGCGTATCGCCGAAACCATCGGCCGGCTTGGCCTTAAGGACTTCCTCAAGGCCGTAGACCTCAAACCGATGCCGCAGATGGTATACCATCCGCGCTCGAATCCGTTCGTTTTCTTCTAAAAGAACACTAAACTGGAGGTTCGAAATGCCAAGAACTGATATCGGCCCGCCGGATTATAGGATGATGCTTCCCAAGACCATCACCGATAATTATGGCAAATGGAAATATCACGAAATACTCAAGCCCGGCATAATGAAACATGTCAGCGAGACCGGGGACGAGCTTTTTACAATACGCGCCGGGTCTCCCCGGCTGGTCAGCATCGATTTTATCCGCGATATCTGCGACATAGCGGACAAATACTGCGACGGACATCTTCGCTTTACCAGTCGCTTTAACATCGAGATGATGACCCCGAAAAAGGAGAACGTTGACGGGATTGTCGGAGATCTGAAAAAAATCGGCCTGCCCATAGGCGGGGTCGGTGATTGCATATCCAATATCGTTCATACCCAAGGCTGGATACACTGCCACAGCGCCGCCACGGACGCTTCCGGCCTGGTAAAGGCGATAATGGACGAACTTTACGATTACTTCACCGAATTCAAGCTCCACGCCAAGCTGAGGATCGCGGTCGCCTGCTGTATCAATATGTGCGGCGCGGTACACTGTTCCGACCTGGCCGTTGTGGGAATACACACGAAACCCCCGAAGGTTAATCACGAGAAGCTCGCTTCGACATGTGAAATACCGTCCGTTATCGCATCGTGTCCCACCGGCGCCATTCGCCGGCACTCGGACAAGAACATCAACAGCGTCGAGGTGAGAGACGAGCGTTGTATGTACTGCGGCAACTGTTACACGGTCTGTCCGTCGATGCCCCTCTCCGATCCCGAAGGCGACGGTGTGGCGATCTACGTTGGCGGGAAGGTCTCCAATTCAAGGAAACCTCCCATGTTCTCTCGTCTCGCGGTGCCTTTCATCAGGAACAACCCGCCGCGCTGGCCAGAGGTTACCGATATACTTAAAAAGATCGTCGAGGTTTACGCGAAGGATTCCAGAAAGTACGAGCGCCTCGGCGAGTGGATTCAGCGCATCGGATGGGAGCGCTTCTTCACGCTGACCAAAATACCGTTCACGGAACAGCACATAGACGATTTTACGTACGCAACAGAGACGTTCAGAGCCACTACGCAGTTCAAGTGGTAATCATTGGAGGAGAATCATGAGCGAACAGGCCAGTGCCGAGCTTAAACAGAAGATAGTCGACTATTTGAAAACCCAGGGCAAGGCTAAGAACCGTGACGTCGCCAAAGCCCTCGGAGAGGACAAAAAGCTCGTCGACAAGGCAATCGGCGAACTTGGCAATGAGGGAAAGATCGAATATCTGTACCTCGATGGCTCCTATGTAAAATTGAAAGACTGACTCCGTTTTAACCGCTTGATACATTCTGCCCGGACTTTATCGTCCGGGCTTTTTATTTACCGTTAGATTTCGCCTCTGCTTTTATTCTCTTTCCCGCGAGACCGACCAGTCTCTCCGGCCAGCGAACGTTTTCTCCCGCCGCGTGAGTGTGGCAGAATGTAGCAACGACATTTTTATACAGCGCTCCGTCCCGCCTTCCCTTTATTCCGGTTCCTCTCCGCATCGCGAATACTGTCGACAGGCCGTCGAGTCCCTCACTGTTCTGAATCCGTGCATACCGGAATTCATGCCCCTTTACAATGTCTCCTCTATCGTAAAATGGATTGTCCCCGTCCACCTCGAATACAGTGTACCCGTGTCCCTGCGGAGAGGCCGCTATATCGAACATCATCGGGAACACCCGGGTCATTGGATAATTGTTACCGTCAATTATTATCGAATCCGAAAGGTATATCAGTCCGCCGCACTCGGCGTAGACCGGCAATCCATCCTCGATTCTCCTTCTCAATTGTTCCCTGAATGATCTGTTATTGGAAAGTGACTCCGCGTGAGTCTCCGGAAAACCTCCTCCCACGTACAGGCCATCCACATCCGGCAGTGTATGATCACTCAGGGGACTGATTTCGACAATACGCCCTCCGGCACTCACCAGGGCCTCTATATTCTCCCTGTAATAAAAATTAAAAGCCGAGTCGCGCAACACCCCTATCAACGGGGCCTCCGGAGGTGCCGTATCCGCGGTACTCGCACACGTGATACATTCCCCCAGTGGATCGATCGCGGCTTTGAAATTCATTGACGGCATAGTGCCTTCGGGCGGGCCCGCACCTGCAATTTCGATTATCCGCTCCAGGTCCAATGACTTTTCGATAATGTCGGCGAGACTTTCTATCAGCGCCTCCGGACCTTCGTGCTCGAAAACCGGGACAAGTCCCAGATGTCGCTCCCGAGGAAGCATGCCGGGAATCCTCGGCACGGAGCCGAGAACGGGCAGTCCGGTGTACTTCTGGACCGCCTCGGTTATAAGCGCCCGGTGTCTCTCGCCGGCGAGATTGTTCAATATTACACCACGGATTCGGAGGTCGGGATCGAACATCTTTACCCCGAGCACGAGCGCCGCCACTGTCCTGCTGGCTTTCGTGCAGTCAACGACAAGAATCACCGGAACATCGAGCAGTTTCGATAGTTCAGCGAAACTGTGGGTACCGTCTACATTATATCCGTCATACAGGCCCCGGTTTCCCTCGAGAACACACAGCCGGGTGTCCGGGTGATTTGATTCGTAAATACTCCTGGTGGTTTGATCGTCCATTAGGAAGGTATCGAGATTGTGGCAGTATCTGCCGGCCGCAAGCGAGAGCCAGGCGGGATCTATATAATCAGGTCCTTTCTTGAATGGCGCCACGGAGTACTTTTTCCTGCACAGGGACCGTATCAGTCCGAGCGTTACGACAGTCTTCCCCATTCCCCCGCGTACGCCGGCGATGGCGATCGCTTTCCTCCCCTGTGATGGCTTACCGTCTTCCCTTTTCATTCAGTTTCATATCCGATGGTAGTGTCATTTCAGGCGTATGTATTCCGCCGAGATGTACATTACGTTAAATGCGGTTATGTGGATGCCCGAAACGGGTCTGAGTACGGCGTATATCGTGTTGGTTCTCCGGGAATACGCCTGTACAAGAAAAGCCAGATCGTTCGCTTCGACCTGGCCTCTCTCGGACCGTATGGGTTACTGTGTTCAGATTATACGCATCCGGTCGGCTTGGGAAGTCCGGCCCATTTGCATGCCGAGTTAGCGGGCCCCTGAGGGAAGAGCTCGTACATTTCCTTCAGATTGACGCCGGTCTCCTTCGTGAGCTTACGGACCATGGGGGCGATTCCATTCTGCTTAAAATAATCACGCAGGTAGTTCATCACCTTCCAGTGGGTCTCGGTAAGCTCGTTAATACCCTCCATTTCGGCCATGCCTTTGGCAACGTCTTCCGTCCATTTATCGGGTTCCTGAAGAAAGCCGTCCTCATCGACCTCGTATGTGTTGCCATGCAAATTGATGCTTGCCATCGTCCCTCCTCCTTTCGGAAAATTCTGTAATCCCTCGCAAGAACCACGTCGGGTGAATAACCACCGGACAATCGATCCTTCTTGAGTGCACCGTTCCGGCACTATGACCCTGCCCGCTGCTTATACAGGGCCGTTTTTTCGAGGTTGCAATTTCGATAATAATACTAGCTCGAATATAATCCGGTGTCAACAGAAATATCCGGACACGAAATTATTTTTTACAAATATAATATTTTATACATTTTATGAATTGCGTTCATAATAAAAACATGGTTCACATAAGATCAGAAATAACTTATCATTCCCACACTTCCTCTTTTACATTATTCAGTATGACCTCTTTCACCGGGTAAAGCTTCTCCACGATCTCCTGCGGCCTGAACCAGAGCTTGATCTCCTTCTCGGCGTCCTCACGGCTGGATGACGCGTGCACTATATTCTCGAAAACACCGGTGGTCGTGATTCTTCCGTATGCTCCTCGGATTGATACCGGATTCGCTTCCTCGGGATTTGTCGAACCCACGAGGTCTCTTATCCGCTGAATCGCGTCTTCTCCGTAGTAGACGAAGGCTATTACCCTGCGAATATTGTGTATCTCGCCAGTCAGATAACGGACCAGCTCCGGAAAGAAAGGTTTTTCTTTAAGGTGCTCGTAATGTCCCATCGCCAGTTCGGGAGTGACATGTACAACCTTCGCTCCAATTATCACCAGCTTGGCCTCCGAAAGCCTGGTAAGGATGTTGCCTGTAAGCGACTTCTTCAGGCCGTCGGGTTTAATCAGTACAAGAGTGGATTCAATGGCCATGACCGCTCCTTTTTATTTTTACAGTTTTCCCACCGGGCAATTCAGCTATCGAACTCCGCCGGGATTGAGTCACGCATCCTGCGAAAACAGCCGCATCCTAGTAA
>JAGODA010000147.1 GCA_017998475.1 Spirochaetota bacterium
ATATAATAGCGGTCATGCCGGACGACGTGCGGGGCCCACGCGAGCCGCCCGTAATCGGCGACGGGCTCCTCTTCCGTCATCGTTTCCCCTTTACGCGGAGGGAATACGCGCGATGACGCGTGCGCGAAATATTTTTCCTTCGAGTAGTCGCCCGTTCCAAACGCCGTGATCCCGACCAGGCGCCACAGTCCCTCGCGGTCCCGGAAGATGGCGTGGTCGTTCACGTAATCGCCGGCGCGCGCGGGCCTGAAGAGCGGGCGCCACGACGTGCTTATGCGCGGAGCGTACACGGGGCCCGCGCCGCGGGTATCGGAGCGCACCACCACCCTCGCGTCAAACGATCCGTTATCCGAGCGAACACAAAGCGCATACGCGCGACCGGGCTCGACATCCTCGACGAGGTAGGTCCCGTAACGGGCTTCCCCCAGGAGCGTTTCTCCCTTCTCATTCTCCAGGTAGACGCGGTACGTCTCCCGTTCGGGATGCGCGATCCAGCCCAGATGGATCCAGCCCGGTCCGCTCGCGCTCTTAAGGCCGACCGTTCGCTGGAAGTCTGGGATCCTGTCGCGCGGTATCGAGGAATAGAAATCGGTCTTTGCCGGGAGATCGATGATCATGCGTACCGCGGTTTCGAGGACGAATAGAAGGGCGATTATCCCCACTACCGCCGAAAGCAGAATCTTGTGATACGAGCGTCGGCCCGCCGTCTTCATACTGGTGCACCTCCGTGCCGTCGAATGATGGCTTCTCAGCCTAGCCCGGAATCCGCACTTGTAAAGCATTATTGACGACAGCGCCTCCCGGGACGCCGCCCGATTCAGTCTGAAACGGACCCGTTCAACGGCGGGTCCGATGGTCCGCCCGCGCCTCCAAGGGCGAGGGCGATCACATCGGCGTACCGCAGAAAGATCGCGGCCCCGGCGGCGCACAGAAGCCCGCCCGCCATCATCGTAAGGGGCGCCCCCGCGCGATCGGCGACAGCTCCGGCCAGGAGGTTTCCGAAGGGGGCGAAGCCCATCATCGACATGGAGAAAAAACTCATAACACGGCCGCGCTTGTCGTCGTCGACTATGGACTGCAGCACCGTGTTGCATGCTGCCATCGCGGAGATCATGCCGAAACCGGTGAGGAAAAACAGCGGGAGCGCCGGGAGCACGGAGCGGACGAAGGAGACCGCGACGAGTGAAAGGCTGAAGATGAGCGCCGAGCGGCCGATATGTTCGCCGAGCCCCTCGGGGCTTCTGCGAGTGGCGAGCATGAGCGCGCCGGTAAAGGCGCCCATTCCTGCCGCTCCCATCAGGAACCCCAGGGTGTCGGGGCCGCCGCCGAGCACCGCCGAGGTGAACACCGGCATGAGGATGATGTAGGGAAGTCCCACGAAGCTGATGAGCGCCATCAGCAGCAGTATGGTACGGATGGGGACCGAACGCGCGACATAGCCGAAACCCTCTCGCAGGCGTTCGAGCACGGAACGGTCGCCGTTATCGCGCTTCCCCGGGGAGATACGCATCGCAAGGAGCGCCGCTATGACCGCGAGAAAGCTGGCGGCGTTGATGAGAAAGCACCAGCCCTCGCCGGTGAGCGCGATCACCATTCCGGCGATCGACGGACCTATCATCCGCGTGCCGTTGAAGAGCGCTGAATTGAGCGCGATCGCGTTGGCGAGACCCTCTCGGTCTCCCACCAGCTCGATGATGAATGACTGGCGTACCGGCATTTCGGTCGCGTTTACGATTCCGAGCATGAGGCTGAGGACCACCAGGTGCCAGACCTCGACCAGGCCCGCAAGCGTGAGAAATGCCAGGATGGACGCGTGGAGCATCGCGAGCGACTGCATGATGACGAGTATGCGGTGGCGGCTGAAACGGTCGGCGAGCACGCCGGCGAAGGGCGTGACCAAAAGATGCGCGATCTGCCCGGAAAAGCTCACAACGCCGAGGAGGAGAGCGGAGCCGCTGAGGCGGTAGACCAGCCAGCTCATGGCGATCTGCTGCATCCAGGCCCCGGTGAGGGAAATCGCCTGGCCCGCGAAGTACAGCCGATAATTCCGGTGCCTGAAGGCGCGCAGGGTTCCGCGCAGTCGTCCCGACAGTGCCGTCGCGGATATGGGTATCGTCTTCCCCCCCGATGAAATATTCTGATGTATTATCCTGTTCTGCATGTCGTTCATTTCCGGAGTACGGCATAGGGGTCCGGCGCCCGATTTTGCAATAACAATTATCCGCGCATTCTCGAAAGACTTCCATTCCGCACCACCCTGAAAACAGAGGAGCGGACCGTTCATCGACGTTTGCGCGATTATCGCATGCAAGAATTGCACATCACTATATACACATTGTATGTATATCAATAATAATATATTATTAAATATATTATTGACTATATAAATATTACTTGTTAGAGTCCGGAACGGCCGGAGTGCGGCCGCTTTCCGGACAGGGCGTCATCATACATGCCATCCGGGAGGCCGCGGTCCTCCGGCACATATATGAATACCCTGCGCAAGGAGGTCGTCATGGAAAAAATTTGGCATAAATGGTATGATACACAGGTGCCCCATTCGATTTATTATCCGCCCTCTCCGCTCAAGGATTTTTTCAATTATCACGCCGCACGAACTCCCGACAAACCCTATCTCATCATCAACGATATCACCCTGAACTACGCGCAGAGCAACGCGCTGGCACGGCGCTTCGCCAACGCACTTCTTGACATGGGCGTCAGAAAGGGCGACCGGCTGGCTCTCATGGCGCCCAACGTGCCTCAGTACATCATCGCGCTCCAGGCCTGCTTTAAAATCGGCGTCATCGTGGTGCCGGTAAATCCGCTGGCCACGCCACTCGAAATAACACACCAGCTCAACGACAGCGGAGCGGAAAGCATGGTGGTGATGGCGGTCTTCGCAGGGGGCCCGGTCGGCATACTCAAGGCCAAAGCCTCGCCCCTCAAACGCCTGATCGCCTTCCAGGTGCGGAGCTTGCCGGTAGAGGTCGAGAAGGCCGACGGCGTGTACGATTACGACGCGCTTATCGGTTCGGCGCGGGATACCGAACCGGACATCGAGGTCGCCTGGCACGACACGGCACTGTTGCAGTACACGGGAGGAACCACCGGTGTCTCGAAGGGATGCAGGCTCTCCAATTACAACCTCGTATCCATCGCCTACCAGGATGTAGGCTGGTTCGCGCCATTGTTCAAACCGGGAGAACTGCGTACGCTCGCGGCGATTCCCGTGTACCACATCTTCGGGTTCAACTGCAACGTCAACGTCAACCTCGCGAACGGCGGCACCATCATTTTAGTGCCTCAGCCCACGCCCGATAACATACTCGATGCCATCAACAAACACGAGCCGAATTTCTTCGCCGCGGTGCCCACTATGATCATCGGGCTCAATCAGCATCCCGAAACGCCGAAATCCAAGATCCGCTCAATCCGCGGAATGATCTCGGGCTCATCGCCGCTCGCGGTAGAGGCCATGAAGACCTTCGAGGACCTCTCGGGCGCCACAATCATCGAGGGTTACGGGCTCTCCGAGACGTCGAACGTGCTGACCTGCAACCCGCTCTTCACAAAGCGCAAGCCCGGCAGCGTGGGGCTTCCCTGGCCGGACAACGACATCAGGATCGTCGACCTCGATACCGGAACGAAGGAACTGCCCCTCGGCGAGGCAGGCGAGCTGATAGCGAAAGGACCCACCGTAATGTCCGAGTACTGGCGAAACGAAAGCGAAACCTCAATCGCGATGCGGGACGGCTGGCTCTATACCGGCGACATCGCCTATATGGACGAGGACGGTTACATCTTCATCGTCGACCGCAAGAAGGACATGATCCTCTCCAGCGGATTCAACGTGTACCCGCGCGATATCGACGAGACCATGTATACGCACCCAAAAGTGCTTCGGGCATGCGCGGTCGGGGTGCCGGACGAAAAGCGAGGCGAATCGGTGAAGGTATTCATCGTGACGAAACCCGGAGAAAGCCTGACGGCGGACGAGGTGATCGCCCACTGCAGGGAGCGTCTCTCCGCATACAAGGTGCCGCGCTTCGTCGAGTTCATCGACGACCTGCCGCTGACGGCCATCGGCAAGCCCGACCGCAAGGCGCTCCGGCAGCGCGAAATGGAGAAGCTTAAAAAGTAGTATCTCCGGCTTTTCGGGACGGCCTGGCGGCCGTCCCGAAACGAATTTCTCCAGAAATAGCGGATAACGATACTCCCCGCGACCTATCGCCTCCCGGGCCTGTCCGCAACGCCCGAACGCGCCCCCGCGCCCCGCCCGAATCCCGGTGAAAATTCCCCGGAGTACGAGGACTTGATCCGCTCATGGACGTCGTGCACCCAGACGGCGGGCGGCACCCTGTATACGGCGCTCAGAAAAAACAAAAGGGCGATAACGCCGATCAAGAGAAACAGCCCCCGCGGGCGCGCGGACCCGCCGGAGGTATTGACAGCGTACTTCGCGAATGCCGTCCAGTTCAAAACCAGGTGGACCAGTGCGCACACAACGAGGAGCACCGCGAAGACTACATGCACCGTCTCCCACGATTCCTTGCTTACGCCCAGGAAGCTCCATCCGGTGATCTCGGCCACGCGGCATGACGGAGCCACGTAGAGCGCAACACCCGAAAACAACAGAATAAGCATCGCGAAGACTGACGCGACGGAAAACACCGCGCGCATTCGCACGGCCGTATTACTTCCGTTCATTGGTACACCTCTCATCTGGAGTATGATCCATATGGCCGCGGCGTCCTGCCCCGTGATCGGCCTCGACGGGTTCTTTCGGCACAGAGCCCTCTTCCGCGCGAACGGCCGCGCGAAGACGTCGGAGGAACCCCCCGCCGTACTGCTTGAAGAAGGCCATGACGGCCGCGATGAGGCCCAGCGAACCGATTCCCGTCGGACAGCCGGCATTCCCGCATACCGGGCACACGCTGTTGAGGGCCAGGGCGCCGGCGAAGAGCGACCACCATCCGGCGAACCGCACCAGCCCCGCGGCCGCGGCCTTTTTTGCCGGTTCGCGCAAGCCCGTAACAAAACCGCCGCGCCGTGGCGGCGGGGAAGGTACTCCCGGCTCACTCATGCGTTCACTTCTCCCTGGGGAAGGGCCACGCCATGATACCGCCCTCCATCACCTTTACGTTCTTCCATCCCCTGCCCTCCAACACCCGGGCGGCCTCGTAGCCGCGCAGGGATATCTTGCAGTAGCAGATTATCTCCGTGTTCTTGTCCTCAGGAAGCTCGTTCAGGCGGTTGCGCAGAGCACCGATAGGGATGAGCCGCTCGCCGACGCCTATGCGCATCTGCTCGTACTCATCGGGACCGCGGGCGTCCAGGATGAAGGGTGGTGCGCCGCCGTCCAGCTTTTTCTTCACGTCGGAGCATGAAACTCCTTTCATTCTTCCCTTCAGCTTGTTCTGCATTATATGGGCCGTGGCGATCGAATGATCGATTGCCAGGGAAAACGGCGGCGCGTAGGGCAGATCCGCGTTCACCATGTCGTCCACCGAGAGGCCGCCCTTTATCGCCATTGCCCAGGTGGCAAGCTGCTTGCTGACGTCGCCGGGCCCCACGCACTGGGCGCCGAGAATTTTTCCGGTCGCGCGCTCCACCACCAGCTTTGTGACCAGAAGGAGGCCGGTCATAAAACCGGGCTTGTCCGGGCTCGCGTTGATAACGGTCTCGATGTCCGTGCAGCCGGCGGCACGTGCCGCTTTTTCCGAAAGACCGGTCGAGCCCGCGGCGAAATCAAATACCTTGCATATCCCGGTCTGGATGGTGCCGGGAAACGTGGCGCTGTTACCCGCGGCCGCGTTCTCTCCCGCCACCCGGCCCTGCAGGTTGGCCAGGTCTCCATAGGGCGCATGCACCTTCTTCCCGGTAATGAGGTTAAGGGATTCCACGCAATCACCCGCCGCGTAAATGTCGGGATCGGATGTCTGCATGTACTCGTTGACCACTATTCCGCCGGTGGAACCGATTTCGAGTCCGGCGTCCCTGGCGAGCTTTGAGTTCGGGTTCACCCCGATCGCCACCACGGCGAGCTCGCAGGGCAGCTCGATACCGTTCTGTAGTTTGACGCCGGTAAGCCTGCCGTTCTCACCGAGGAATTCGGCGATTCCGTTGTCGGTAATGACATTCGCATTTTTACTCCTCACGTGGTTCTCGACGAGCTTCGCCAGCTCCCAGTCGAGAAAGGTGAGCAGCTGGGGCAGCATTTCGATAACGGTTATTTCGATACCCGCAAGCTGCAGCGCCTCGCAGGTTTCGATGCCGATGAGTCCTCCGCCGATAATGACGGCCTTTTTAATTGTCTTTTCGTCGCGGATTTTACGCAGGTAATCAGCGTCCTGCATGGACTGCAGCGTGGTTATTCCGGTCAGGCTGGCCCCGGGGATGGGCGGTATCCGGGGGATGGCCCCCGTGGCCAGTATGAGTTTATCGTACGGAAGCGTGTCATCCTTTCCGGTTTTAAGGTCTCGCACCGACACAACCTTCGATTTCGGATCGATCGCGGTCGCTTCGGTCTCGGTTCGGGCGACAATCCCCTTTGCGTTCAGATAAAACTTGGGATCGCGCACAACTCCCGTCGGCGTGCAGATAAGCAGATTGCGATCGTCGAAAAAACCGCCGACATAGTACGGATATCCACAGGATGCCATGGACAGGTCCGGGGCTTTCTGGATGATGACGATCTCGGCCTCCTCGTCGAGACGGCGCGCTTTTGCAGCGGCCTTCGGTCCGGCCGCCGAGCCCCCGATTACAATAATTCTCTTCTTTCCGCTCATAACAGACTCCTTCTCGTTTTACTCACACGGGCACCGGTAGTACCGCCTACCTCCCGAAGTGGCTTCTTCAATCAGTTTTCGGCCAACGAGATCTCCGATGTGCTTGAGGGCCTCATTCCGGTGTATTCCGAGGCCGCTTGCGATATCCTCCACAGTACACGGCCGCCTGCTAATTGCCTGTAAAACCTGCTCGCGTGTCGCACTGAAGCCGTCGGTGACCGACACGTGCCGGTAATCGGCTATAACCTCGGCGTGCGGCGTGAACATCCCCGCTATCTCGCGTAATTTCCGGAAGGGTACCTTGACCGCGTAGTCCTCCGCCGGCGGCCTCGTCACGGTATTGAGCTGAACCCTGTCCGGGGCGATCCCCACCACACAGTCGGCAAGCTTCGCTACCTCATCCCGCAACGACGTATAGCCGCCAAGGATAAAAATCTCCAGCCACATCTCTCCCGGGTATACACGGCGAAATTCGGCCAGCCCATCCATCACCCGCGCGAACTCGAGTTCGGGGCAGGGCCTGTTTACGGCCCGAAACATCGCCTCATCTCCCGCATCGAGGGAAGGTATGACCAGATGAGCCTCGGAAAGCTGACGGCGCACCTCCTCGTTCCACAGAAAAGACCCGTTGGTAAGCACCGCGACCGGAATGTCGGTCATGGAACGCACCCGCTCGATGAGCTCCCCAACCCTCGAATACAGTGTAGGCTCCCCGGAGCCGCTGAGCGTGATATAATCCGGGCGGGATGACAGTCTCTCCCCGATCTCCCCGACGATATCGTCAAACGGCACCCACTCTTTTCGCTCGAGCGTCTGAAGAGTCGTTCTGCCGAGTTGACAATAGATGCAATCGTATGAACAGGTCTTGAAAGGAATACAATCGACCCCGAGAGAACGACCGAGCCTGCGGGATGGAACCGGGCCGAAAACATATTTCGACGCCGTCATCGCCCCATCCCCACCAAGTATTCATACATTTTATTCACCGCCAAGCACACCCGGGAATACCCATTTAATGATAACGATAACTATTTTCAATAGTCGGGTATAAAATCAACTCCATTTTCATGAAGCTTCAATTTTAAGTATTTACCGGAACGGCCCCGCCACCCGCATCCCTACTATCAACCTGTCACAAAATCCATATGAATCTAGGATTTTCTTATTTTTCAGGCCAAATTATTAATTTCTGGATTTAATCGGCATTTTTTTATAAAAAAGTTGACAGGTGCACGAATACGGGATATATTGATAATGAATATCATTATCAATAAAAATCAACGGAGGTTTG
>JAGODA010000148.1 GCA_017998475.1 Spirochaetota bacterium
GTGCAGAAACGCGTGCGTGGCGTCCTGTCCCACGCGGGCGCTGAAAGGCGACGGGACCATAGATCCCCGGAGGTGCGTCTCCTACCTCACCTACTACGGAGAGGGGATCACGCCGATCGAGCTTCGCGGGCCGATGGGCCTGTACGTCTACGGCTGCGACCGCTGCCAGAACGTCTGCCCGCGAAACGCCTCGTGGACGGCGCAGGACATGCCTCCCAATCCGCGCGTCGCCGCGAAGGCCGCGGATTTCGATCTGTCCGCCCTCCTTCGCATGGACCGGGAGTATTTCGAACGGCGCGTATGGCCGCACATGTTCTACATGTCGGCGGACGACATCTGGCGGTGGAAGATGAACGTGGCGCGCGCGATGGGGAACACCGGCGACGAACGCTTCGTCCCCGACCTGGTCGGCGCCTTCGGCGATACCGACGACCCGCGCGTGCGCGGAATGATAGCCTGGGCGCTCGGGAATATTGGAGGCCGCGAGGCCCGCGCCGCGCTCGAGCGCATGTGCCCCGCCGACGACGGACCGGTGAGGGACGAGTTCGCCATGGCCCTCGAGGCGGCCCGCTGACGATATAGGCGGATGCGCACTCATCCGGACTCTCATACCCCTGAGTGAATACGAAAAATGATACGACAGATACGCATCATGCTCCTCTTCACGGTCGCGGTGATCACGCTCGGTATCGTGGTCGCGGTTTTCTACTACGATGCCAGGCGCGCGATCGAACGAGAAAAGACCGCCGCGGTGTATGAATTCGTGCGACAGTGCGGGAGCGAATACGAGCTGAAGCATGGCGCCCGCATGGACGATGCCACGAAAACCAGGGTCTTCTCCCGCGCGTTCGACCTTCTGTACACCGGCGGGGCGGAAGGCGTGTTGAATACCGGAAAATCGGCATTCAGAAAATTTAAACCGCTCCCGTCCGCCGAGGGTGTTCAGGCGGCTGATGCGTCCCGCGTCGTCCTGGTGAAGCATCGCATTCGGACCGAACTGTTCGATATATGCCGTGAGACAACCGAACGTCATGCCGGAGAAACGACCCGCGCGGGCGAATAACAGTTCCGATCGCCAGCGTGGTGACCGCGTACCGGTTGTCGAGGAAGCCTCACTCGCGCGCGACCGACAGCCCGGGGCCCGCGTATCAGGCGCGGCCCGCACCCATCACCCATTCGACCACCCCATCCGTACGGAACCGTCGATCGCCATAATGCATCGCTCTCGCGCGCGCCGAGTTCTTCGGGCCCCTGGGATTTTTTAATTGACGAAAATCATAATATTCAGTATAATCAGATTATACTGAATATTATGAAAGGACTCATTCCATGGCAAAAAAACTGAACTCCGGTGACGCGTGCTGCTCCCCCTCCATGGGAGCGTTCAGGGTCGAGGCGCTCCTCGGCGTCGACGATCGCGGCCAGATGGTGATCCCCAAGGAGCTCCGCGAAAAAGCGGGTATCATGCCGGGCGACCGCCTCGCGATGGTGAGCTGGGAAAAGGACGGCGAGGTCTGCTGCCTTTCGCTCATAAAGGCGGACTACCTTACGGGGATGGTGAGGGAATTCCTCGGCCCGCTGGTAAGCGGCCTTGCCGGCACCGACAAACAATAGACACGCGGATTACGTTCGCTGCCCCCTCGCCATGAGATTCTCGTCATGTAGGCAAAAAATTTATAAAACGAGGTACCACAATAATGAACGCCGATAACATCAGAAAAGCCGTACGCGATAAGTACGCGAGCGTGGTTATTAACCGCACATCATGTTGCGGGCCGTCATCGTCGTGCTGCGGGCCGACCGCCGGAGCGAGCGCTGCGCTCGGCTATTCGCCCGAGGATTTAAAGCACATACCGGACGACGCCGACCTCGGGCTTGGATGTGGGAATCCGGTGGCGCTCGCCTCGCTGTCCGAGGGAGAAACGGTGCTCGACCTCGGCTCCGGCGCGGGAATAGACTGCTTTCTCGCCGCGAAAAAGGTGGGCCAAGGCGGGCGAGTTATCGGCGTCGACATGACACCGGAGATGCTTGAACGCGCGCGTGAGAACGCCCGAAAGAGCGGTATCTCGAACGTCGAGTTCCGCCTGGGCGAGATCGAAAATCTTCCGGTGGCCGACTCAACGGCCGATGCCGCCATATCGAACTGCGTCATCAACCTCTCCCCGGACAAGGAGCGGGTCTTCCGGGAGGTCTACCGCGTACTCAAGCCCGGGGGGCGCATGATGGTGTCGGACATCGTGCTGGAGCGTGAACTGCCCGAAACGATCGCCCGCTCGGTCGCGGCCTACACCGGCTGTATCGCCGGGGCGTCCCTCAAGGCCGACTACCTCGGCATGATCGCCGCGGCGGGTTTCGACGATGTGCGCGTGGCGGGCGAAAGCGCCCTGCCGCTCGAGGCGTGGTCGGCCGATCCGACGGCGACGGAATTCCTGAAAGAACTCGGAGTAAGCACCGCGCAGGCGGCGGAGGCGCTCGCCGGGGTGAAGAGCGTACGGGTGCACGCGATTAAAAGGTCCCGGGGCTGAGCTTCCGTGGCCCGAGCGGACGTCACCATCATCAATAGATGACGATGACGCCCCGCTTCATCAGGCGCTCGACCGTGGACATGTCCGCCAGGGGATTTCCCAGAACATTCACGTACACAAGCGTCTCCATCCCCTCGAGCACCGAAATGTCCTCGATGCGGTTGAAGGAGATGTCGAGCTCCCGAAGGCCCGACAATTCCCCGAGACAGTCGATGTTCTCTATCGCGTTGTCGGCCAGGAAGAGCGACGTGAGGCGCCGAAGGAGCGCGAGCGGACCGATGCGCCGGAGGAGGTTCCCCGAGAGGTTGAGCATCGTGACGTTCACGCAGTATTCCACGCCGTCCAGATCGGTGATCTCGAAATCGGAGAGATCGAGCTCGCCCTCCAGGCCCGCCAGATCGTTATCGTCGACGCTGAAATCGAGATTGCCGAACAGAAGTCCGTTTACCGCCTCGACGAATCCGTACCCCTCGGAGCTCTCCGCCTCCGCGTACTCTTCCTCGTACTCGGACGCGTCCTGTTCGTTATCGTCGAACTCCGATCTCTCGGTATACCCGAATTCATCGTCCTCATACGAAAACTCCTCCTCGTACTCGAATTCCTGATCCGGCGCGCGGGGAATTGCGTTGTCCGAGAGGTAGATCTCCCGCATGCGCTCGAGACCAGCGGTATCGCCCGCCGCCGCCATTGTGTCGAGCTCGCGGCGCAGTACGGCGATCTTGTCCGGGTGGAAGCGCTGGATCACCGCGGCGAAGAGGCGGCCCGCGGCGAGGGAAGAATCGACGATATCGATCAGCGCGGCATACCGCCGGAGTCCGTCGAGATCCTTACGCTTGTACCGGTCGATTATGTCGACGCTGAGCTCCTTCAGGCGGTCGCGCGTCACTCCCTCCCTAAGCTCCCGGCACAGGTTTTCGGCCCGGTGTTTCATGCGAGCGCTCTCTCACATCTGGCGGGCGGCGTCGAGCACTATTTCCCCGAAACAGTCTCCCATTGCCTTCAAAACGGCCAATTTACGGTAAAATGCTTGACGTCACGCGGGAAGCGCCTTTGCTGATACAAACGCCGCGGTTTCCGCGGCATACTCAATCACATGGGATTTCGTCGCTTTAACGCCGGTAGAGCGCGAGCGCTTCCGCCGCTGTGCCCGTACAGTAAACGCGCGATCCCCGATTGGCACAACCATCACAGCATCCACGAGGGAGAGAGAATGGCAAGGGAAAACGGCAGCAAAACCGCAAAGAAGGAAACGCTCAAGGCGAAGGTCAAATATCCGGAGAAGTACACCGCTCAGGCGATCGTGCAATACATCTCGGAGAAGCATGACATTCCCCGCGCGCGCGCGAAAGAGATCGTCGAGGACGTGTTCGATGTCATCAGCGCCGGCGTCATGAAAGGCGAGCGCGTGCCGGTGGGCAAGATCGGCAAGATGTACATCAAGGTCCGCCCGGCCACCAAGGCGCGCATGGGAAGGAACCCGATCACCGGTGAGGAGATCAAGATCGCCGCGAAAAAGGCGACGAAGGTCCCCAAGTTCACGTTCAGCAAGAGCTACAAGGAAACCGCCCTCAAGGCGACCGTAAAGAAGTGATCGGCGCGGCCTTACACGCCTCCACCCGGCCGCATGCGCCGGGTGGAGACTCGTTCAGGCCGTCTTTTCAAGAATGTAAAATATCGACCTGAACTCACCGGGATTCTTTTTATACTCCTGTATCTCCGCGACAGCCTGTCGTACGTCCTCGTCAACCACGGTCTCGGAGAGAGAGGCGACCGCTTTCTCCAGGCAACCATAATAGTCGTCCCACCAGATCGTCTCGTCGAGAATAAACGAATCGAGCACTGTGAATCCGTGTTCACGAATAAGCAGGGCCTTTTCATTCTCGCCCGCGCACTCATCGTGAATCACCAGGAACCCGCCCGGCCTTACACGCCCCGACGCCCATGCCATCCCCTTCTCGAAACCTATTACATTGAAAAGACCCTCGGACCACAGTATATCGATGCCCGCGGAGGGCAGATCCGGGGAATCGATCGATCCATCCACGATCCGAATCCGTTTCCGCAGACCGAACAGATCGGCCTTCGCGCGAAGTATTTCCAGACTGCGGGCATCCGTGTCCACGGCATAAATCGTCCCTCCGGAAAGGCGGGCGAGTTCGATGGTGGGGACTCCGGTGCCGCAGCCCGCATCGACGATCAGCGGATTCGAAACAGGTGGAACAGAGGAAAAGGCGCGCCGGGTGTAGGGCAATAGCTTTGCCCTGCATCTGTCTTTCAGATCAGAGAAGCGTTCGCTCATGGCATTCGGCCCTCACCATGCGCCTTCCTTCACGCCCGGCCGCAACGGGGTGAAAACCAGAATGCTTTCCGGGCGATAAAAGCGGCGCGCCGACGTTTCACCCGGAAAGCTCAAGCATGCGCCTCAGGCATCCGAGGGATTTCTCACGCACCTCGGGATCCACCGTCACGACCGGCTCCTCGTTCACGAGGGCCGCGTGGACCTTTTCCAGCGTCGTCTTTTTCATGTTTGGGCAGACGAGCGCCTTCGAAGGCAGGATATACTCAATCCCCGGAGCGATGCTTCGCAGCTTGTGGATCATCCCCTCCTCTGTGCCGACGATGATCTGCGCGCGGTCGGTTTCCCTGACGAACTTCACCATCTGGCCGGTCGACAGCACCTCGTCGGCCATGTCGATCACCTCCGGCCGGCATTCCGGATGAACCATCACGAGCGCATCCGGATTGGCCCGCTTCGCTTCGGCCAGGTCTTCGGCGCTGAATCGCTCGTGGGTGGGACAGAAGCCCTTCCACTGGATGATCTCCTTGTCGGTGAAGCGCTGCACCCACATTCCCAGGTTGCGGTCGGGAACGAAGATGACGCGCCGCGCGTCGAGGCGCTGGACGATCCTCGTCGCGTTAGCCGAGGTGCAGCACACGTCCGAGAGCGCCTTGACTTCGGCGGAGGAGTTGATGTAGGTCACCACCGCGGCGTCCGGATGGCGTTCGCGCATCGCCGCGAGATCGCCCGCCTCCGCCATGTCGGCCATGGGGCAGCCCGCCGTGGGATCGGGAAGCAGGACCTTCTTTTCGGGGTTGAGTATCGCCGCGGACTCGGCCATGAAGTGCACGCCGCAGAACACGATGATCTGCGCGGAGGTGTCCGCGGCGGCGCGCGCGAGCTCCAGCGAGTCGCCGGTGTAATCCGCCACGGCCTGCACCTCCTCGCGCTGGTAGTTGTGCGCGAGGATGAGCGCGTTTTTTTCGCCCGCGAGCTTTCGTATCGCGGAGGCGAGTGTTTCCGTTCGTTCTGCCGTCGTCACCATTTTTTCCACTTCCAGAAAAAATAGAACCCCACCACCGACGTAAGCGCGAGGCCGATAACCATATAAAAAGCGTTATGCAGGCCCGACATCGGAATGCGGACGTTCATTGAAAAGGCGCTCACAACAAAGGTCGGCACCATGATCGCGATGGTGATGATGTTCAGGGTCTTCATGAGCACGTTCAGGTTGTTGCTCACGATCGAAACGCGCGCGTCCATCATGCTGGCCAGAATGTTGGAGTAAATCTCCGCCTGCCGGTAGCACTGGGTGTTCTCGATTATGATGTCGTCGAGGAGTTCGCGGTTTTCGGTGCTGAGCGCGAGCCTCTCCGCGTGATTGCGGATGCGGTCGATGACGACCGCGTTCGAGTTGATGGCGTTCAGGTAGTACACCAGGCTCTTCTCGAGGCTGAAGAGGTTCAGGAGGTACTTGTTTTCAAGCGAGGCGTTGATCTTCTGTTCGAGCGACTCGGAAATCAGGTTTATCGCCTTGAGGTGGTCCAGGTAATGGAAGATCGTGCGATACAGGATTTTAAGCAGCACGTCGTGAAGCGAGCGCACGTTGTTGAAGACCTTCCCGTTGAAGAGCTGGATGTCGTCCGGGATCACGATGACGAGACGCTCCTTGAAAAGGAAGAGCCCCATCGAGTTCACCTTGAAGAGAAACTCGTCCTCGGTCGAATAATTCTTCGGCTTTTTGAAGATGACGGCCAGGTGCTCGGGCTCGAACTCGAGGCGCGAGAGCTCGTCCGGGTCGAGAGCGGAGTTCAGCGTGTGCTCGTCGAGGAGGAGGTCTCCCACCAGGTGGCGTTTTTCCTCCTCGGTCGGATTGATGTAGACGAGCACCGTCCCCCGTCCCGCTTCGCAGGGTACGACGCGCGACGCGCTTATGGAGTATTCGTTCAGCATGGCATTGCCTGTTCGTTCGGAGGATCGTCGAATCGTCCTCCGCCGCATCCCCGTCCCGTTACGGCATCGTTTCAGAAGCTATGAAAATACTTATTGTTAAATTTACAATTATTATTTTAATGGGAGCGTAAAGGAAAGGGAGCGAGAGCGTGAAGATAGCGGTCGCCATGAGCGGCGGGGTAGATTCGTCCGTCGCCGCCGTACTGTTGAAGAACATGGGGCACGAGGTCGTGGGGCTTACCGCGAAAATCCTGCTGTGCGCCGACATGGACGGCTGCGAGCCGCGCTACGACGTGTGCTGTTCGCCGGAATCCATGAACGCGGCGCGCGGCGTCGCCCGCGCCCATTCCTTCCCGCACGTACTCGTCGACGTGGAGGAGGACTTTTCCCGCGAGATCATCGACCCCTTCTGCCGCGAATACCTGGCCGGCCGCACGCCGAGCCCCTGCATCCACTGCAACGCGCGGATCAAGTTCAGGAAACTCATCGAATTCGCCGGCGGGCTCGGCTGCGAGAAACTCGCCACCGGCCACTATGCCCGCCTCGGCCGAACCGGCTCGGGACGGTATTACGTCTCCGCTGGGCTGGACGGCGGGAAAGACCAGTCCTACTTTCTCTTCATGCTTGGCCAGGATGTGCTCTCCAGCGTGCTCTTTCCGCTGGGCGACCGGCGCAAGGAGGAGATCCGCGCAATCGCGACCGAGCTCGGCCTGGAGGCGGCTGACCGGCCCGAAAGCCAGGAGATATGTTTCGTCCAGGACAACGACTACCCGCGCTACATCGAGCGCCGCACCGGCAGCGTCCCGCCGCCCGGCGACATCGTCTCCACCGACGGGAGGCGCCTCGGGCGGCACAATGGCATCCACCGCTATACGATCGGCCAGCGCCGCGGGCTCGGCATCGCGGCCGAACGGCCCCTGTACGTCGTGGGCATCGACGCGCCGCGGAACCTCGTCGTCGCGGGCTTCCGCGAGGAACTGTTTCGATCGGGACTTTACGCGCGTGACATCACGCTCATGAAAGCCTCATCACTCGACGGCATCGAGGCCCTCGTCAAGACGCGCTCCACGCAGCGGCCCTTCGCCGCGACGCTCTCGGAGCGCGACGGCGGCGTCGAGGTCCGCTTCGCCGAGCCCCAGGCGGGGATCACGCCCGGACAGGCCGCGGTGTTCTACGACGAATCCGGTGACGTGCTCGGTGGCGGCTGGATCGAGACGGCGCTGTGACGAGGCGAAGCCTTCCCCGGGAGT